>CAYOSJ010000079.1:0-10897 GCA_964406595.1 uncultured Dorea sp. | reverse complement strand
ATACAAACTTAGTTCTCAACAGCGGACATATCGTATTCGATTCCTAACACATCTTCTGCAACAATTCCCCAATGACGAGGATCTGTACAGTTGTCTGGGTTAATCTCGTATGCAGGAACTTTTACATACGGACCGGCATCGGATTCGACAATTTCACATTTTTCCCAATAATAATCATCATTTTCATAAGGTCCTAACGGAACATCTTCGCCCTTCATGGAATATTTCTCAAGCATTTCAACAGCGATCATACCATAGGAATAACCATCTTGTGCTATAGAATAATCATAATATCCTTCTTCAATAAATTTATTTGCAATTGGCTCTCCGTCAATCGTAACAACGATAATATGACCATCTTCGTCACGTGTAAACCATTTATCTTCCATCTTAAGAGCCGAAACAAGACCTTGTCCCGGGTTATCAGATGGGGTATGAAGTGCATCAATCTCAATACCAGAAGCAAACTGATTTAACGCTGCATCCTGCGTTAATGCAATTTCACCTTCTGCCGGAACTGCAATGTAATTAATATCCGGATAATTTTCAAATGTTGCTTCCATACCTTCTTTTCTTAATCTCCATGCTTCAGAACTCATGGCGCCATAACAGTTTACAACAGTTCCTTTCGGTTCGCCGTATTTATCTGTCAGAGCTTTTGCAATTGCTTCTGCCGCAAGTACGCCTGCGTCATAATTGTCAAATGCTACTGTAACTGCTACATCTCCGCCGGTAAGAGGAGTATCTACAATACCAACCGGAATTCCTGCTGCAACAGCCTGATCAGCCGCTGCGATCAGACCTTCAGAGTCAATAGAGTCTGCAATGATTGCTGCTGGTTTCTTGTTGATAAAGTTTACAAACTGATCAAACTGTTTTGCACTATCCAGTTTCGCATCTGATGCCTCAAAAGACCATCCTCTGTCCTCACAGGCTTTTTCTGCTGATTTCTGACATACTGTCCAGAAATAATAGTCAAGACCTTTGTTTGCGAAACAAACCAGTGTATCGTCACTTCCCGCTCCTGTTGTTTCTCCTGCTGAATCACTTCCGTCTGCTGCTTCCTCTTTGCTTCCACATGCTGCCATAGAACTTATAAGTGTAAGCACTAATACCAGTCCTATAACCTTCTTCATAATCTTCATTCTTTTACCTCCTTTTGTTTTTATCGTCCTATGAGTACTTTTCATTTGTTTTTCAAGATACCTTTTGATCTCCCCAAAAAATATTGGTTCTTTACCTTTCTCCTTTCAATAAAAATATTTTTGATCTGTCAGGAATCTACGTACTCTGAAAAACCTATTATCAAAACAGATTTTTTAAATTTTCTAATTCTTGTCTTTCTATACAGGCAGTCCTTGTCTTATCGACTTCCACCTGTACCAATTGAGGATTTCCTTTTATTTCATAAAATGTCACAATCTGCTGATAAGGCGGAGACAATCTTTCTATTGTAATTGTCCCTAATATTGCTCCTTTATCAGCCGGGACATCACCAACCGTCTTTACTTTTGTATCTGTAAACCATGCGGTAACGGAACGATACTGTGCTCCTGTAAGTACCTCTTGGTCCAGATAGTACCTCTGTCCGCGTTTATTGCTGTTCTCAGCAGTCTCCCATTCTGCTTCAAGTACATGCACTTCTCCTTCAAAATCAATCGTACATTTCTCAATCGATGGAATTTCATAATAATACAGCGTCAGATCAAGCAAGTCTTCTACCTGAGTATTGATAACCTGCAATACTTCTTTATTGATCAGGTATATATCATCCATATAATTTGTTTTGCAATATGCATAATCTCCCTCTGTATTGCCAATATATATACTCATCTCACTATCATAGGTATCGTACAAACTGATCGAGGCAAGTTCTTCTTCCGCCACATCCAGACCGCTTGTTTCTAAAGTTACATCTTGCTCTATCCTTTTGAGAATCTTGTTCTTTTCTACCTTTTCAATCAATGCCTCTACTTTTTCTGTATCTGCATTCCAACTAAATGGTTCAAAAATATTCCAGTAAAAATCGCCGCCTGCCCTTGGTGATTCCGAACGGTTCATAGAGATGGTCCCGTGTTCCGGCGAATACAGGTTGATTCCTCTGATCTCACCAAATTTCACATGGCTAAGTGCAACATCATAAAAGGATTCCACTATCTCCGAGAGGGTTTTTGCTCGCTGGACATCTATCAGGCAGACGCTCTTCCCCTGGTCCATTGACAAATACATCCCAAGCCCGTCAACAGACTTTCCCAGAATATATTCATATTCTTCTCCATCATCATAGGATACACGGATCGTATATGATGAATCATCAATTCCATATTGTGCCCCTTCATCTGCATCGGACAAATCCAGTTTTTTCCCAACTTTCATGTATCCCAGCGTTGCCATATAGGAAACAAAATCATCATAATCATACGAATCTCCATTGTCTCCAATCCACGATTCTTCTTCCTTTTTTAAATTCACAATCCGGCTATCTTTCCCACCGTGAATGGCAATAGACGTAATACCTTCCGTTCCTTTTGTACATACCCAGACCTCGTTATTTTCTGTTTTGCCCTGATTATCTGCATTTAAATAATATATTCCGCATATAATGAGCAAAACAAGAATGCCCGCAACGAAAATCTTTCTCTTTTGCTTCATCGGCCAAGCCTCCTGCGCCAGACAATCGTCCCAATTATCAGTATCATCACTGGAATTACTGCAATCACCAGACCTTCCAGCCTATAGCCTGCCGCCGTACTTTTTATATTCAGCGGTGCTGAAACTAATGATTTAGGCTGGATCACAACAGATTCTTCTTTCTCAGAAGTCCATGCCACAGAATCCATAAAAAGTGCAATATTTCCGTCATATTTCGCATTATCCAGCGTCGACACAAAATCATTGTTTCCCATTAAAAGCATTCGTGCTCCCGTCTGAGAGTTTTCTGCTGTTACACCAAGCAAAAACGGTCCATCTATATCCTCCGCTTCTTTCTCCAAAGTTTCTGTATACGGATTCACTTTTCCGTAACTACTTTGTGAACTGTATGCGATAGGCGTTAAGACAATCTCTTTTTTCTCTGTAGTCGAGATACCTCTGCACCTTGGGAGTACAACTCCCGCGTCAGCTTCGACAACAGACTGAAGTGCCGGACTATCTTCATTTAGTTCAGGCCTTATCATGATAGGGCTGTTCAGATAATGTTCTTCATCTGCTTCAACAATCAAATCATCTTCTAAAATCAAGCCAAAATCTTCAAACAATCTTTCAAAATTTTTCAGTTCTCCTGCAAGTGGATTAATGAAATACACTGCTCTGCCGCCCTGATCCATAAACTCTTTTGTAACCTGATATTCTTCATCTGTTAAATCATTAACCGGTGATAGAAACAACAGACAGTCCTTTTCAGTCAATTCTATGTCGTTGTAGATCAGGTCATAAGGCTCCACCTTATATCCATCACTTTCCAGCGTGTCCGCCAGATAGTATTCCTCTGTCACATTCATTTCCCCATGACCTGTAACAAAATACGCCGTCGTCTGACTGCCTCCCTGAATGGATGCAAGTGCAGCTGTAATCCGTTGTTCAGCAATCATACCCGTCGCATACAACTGTTCTTCATCAACTTCCCATTCATATAGGTCTTCTCCGTGAATAACACGAAATTCCTCACTGTTATCGTCCTGTATGATCAGAGAAGATTTCTCAATACTCTCTCCGTCTTTTTCATACTGCTGTGTAAAAAACGGCTTTTCCACAGGATCAATGTTGACTATATGTATGTGAGCATTTTCCTGCCTGTAACGCTTTAATATTTCCTGAATTGTCAGATCCTCCTGACCAGATTCATATATGGTATATATCGTAACATCCTTATCTAATTCTTTAAGGATCGTTTTTGTCGCATTTCCTATAGAATAAATCCGGCTGTCTGTGACATCCCACCGAAGTTGAAATTTATCTTCGATTTTTTCCGACACCAATGTAACTACAATCGCACATATCATCACAAGAACTACAAATCCAAAGAGGGCCAGATTTTTGAAATTCTTCCTATCTCTCTTTTTCACTACTTTGCCCTCCTATATTTCATAATTGCAATACTAAGGCTTAGAAACACAACGGAAAAAGAAATATAATATATTACCGAAGCGATACCAAAAGTCCCATACTGATACGGTTTGAATCTTTCAAATAACGAAAACCACTGAAGAAAAGATGTAACCGCTTCCACGTGTATTTTCGAAATAATCAGATCCATGCAAAGCAGGAGTAACAAAATTCCGTATGTACAAATCGCCGCCGTCAACTGACTTTCTGTTATTGAAGATGCAAACATTCCGACCGCGATAAATGCAATGCCAAGGAAAAAAAATCCTATATAACCGTTCACAATAAGCGGTACAGAAATCGTCCCATAGATCAATAAGATTACAGGGTATATCAAAGTAAAACATAATGTAACGGCAAACACACTGACAGCGGCCATAAACTTCCCGACGATAATGGATGAAAGCGGAGTTTCCGTTACCATCAACAATTGATCTCTCTTAGTCTTCTTCTCTTCAGATAGCAGTTTCATCGTCAACAGAGGTGAAGTCATCAAAAACACATAGATGCAATCATTGAGTGTCGTATTAAATTCTGCGCTCAATTCATTAATGTTATTGACCGAAAAGAATATTCCAGACAGGAACAAAAATGCACTGACAAATACATATCCTAACATCGTATTGAAATATTCCCGAAATTCACGTTCAAAAGTCGCCCTCATATCTTCTCCTCTATTACTTACTGTACTCAGTTGATGTCAAATTCAGAAAAACATCTTCAATCTCATCCTGCACAGGAATCATCTGCAGGAGCTTTACCTGGTGTTTTACCACTGCCCGGAAAACTTCCTCTCTGATGTCTCTCTCTTTCTTATCAAGATTAAGTTCCCAATCGCTGCATCCTGATTCTCCCTGCCCTTTATAGTAATAATTGCAATCCGCAATCTCTTCTGATATGATCTTTTCAAACTGCTCTTTTGAGGCGATAACTCTTACCGATATACGTTTCTTTCCCGCATATTTCAATTCCTCCATTTTGCAGTCTTTAACTAAACTTCCTTTATTCAGAATCAATATTCTATCGCATATTTCTGCAATTTCTGCCAGAATATGTGAACTGATGATAACGACATGTTCTTTTGCATATTCCCTTAACAGAGCCCGCACCTCTATTACCTGGGATGGATCCAGACCTACCGTCGGCTCGTCTAATATCAATATCTTCGGTTCTCCAACCATTGCCTGTGCTATACCTGTTCTCTGCTGATATCCTTTTGACAGATTTCGGATTAGTCTATTTTTTACACCGTCCAAACCTGTCCGCTTTATGATATCATCAACTGTTGAAACAACCTTTTTCCCTGAAACTCCCTTGAGTTTGGCAACATACTCCAAAAATTCCTTCACAGTCATAGTGTCATAAAGCGGCGGTTTTTCCGGAAGATATCCAATCTTTCTCTTTACCTCTCGCGGCGTTTCATCAATGGATGATCCATCAACATATACACTCCCCGCCGTAGCAGATAAATATCCTGTCATAATATTCATGAGCGTACTCTTACCTGCCCCATTTTTTCCCAATAATCCAATGATACTTGCATCTTCTATTTGAAAAGACACCTCATTCAAAGCAAGTTTATTGCCATAATATTTTTTAATATTCTGAAGCTCAATCATATTATACGTTCCTTTACTTTTACCAAATCGTATATCCGCCATCAATCAAAATAACGGAACCTGTCATATATGTCGATGCATCACTTGCCAGATATACTGCTAATGGTCCAAGTTCTTCTGGTCTTCCAGGACGCTTCATCGGCGTCATAGAATTCCATCGCCTTGCCCACTCGCCATCTTCTACATATGTTTTATGAACCAACTCCGTGTCCATATATCCAGGTGCGATTGAATTCACTCTAATTCCATATTTTACCCACTCTGCCGCCAACGACTTTGTCATATGTGCCACTCCGGCTTTTGAGGTATTGTAAGAAACCTGACCTTGCGGATCATTTACAATGAAACCGGACATAGAAGATACATTGATGATATTTCCACCCTTTTGCCCGATCATAATCTTTCCGACTGCCTGAGACATATACCATACACCATTCATATTGATGTCAATTACTTTATGCCAATGCTCCAACGGAACATCTTCTGCATTCTCATTGATACATATTCCCGCGTCATTCAAGAGAATATCAATATGTCCCCAGTCATCGTGTACCTGCTTTACTGCTTCATTACAAGATTCTGCAGAAGCAACATTCACCTTATATGCTTTTGCCTTCACCTTGTATTTTTCTGCAATTTCTTCTGCAGTAACAGCAGCTTTATCTACATTCAGATCCAAAATAGCAATATCTGCCCCACAATCTGCCATTGCCTCGGCCATTGCTCTTCCAAGGCCCTGTGCTGCTCCTGTTATGATTGCCAGTTTTCCGTCCAATTTGAATAAATCTAATACATGCATTATCATCCGCCTCCTACTTAATCATATATTTCTGAAGACATATCATTTCCATAATATGTCCCATTCCCTAAAGAACGTAAGGTTTTGTATCCTTCTACGCCAGTTGTGATCACTTCGGTCTCTTCCTTTACGCTGCCTTCCAGAACACCATACCCTACTTCAAGAGCCGCCTTTAAAAGGTTCTGTTCGTTCCAGTAGAACAAAGCATCTACGGTACCTGTTTCAACAGCCGTACTCATCCGTTCCGGAACCCCTACACCGACACTTACAATATCATTTCCTGTATTCTGCATCCACTGGGATATCCCCAGCCCGCTGTCGTCCGAGAAAAACAATGCGCCGCTCATTCCATAAGCAGTATACAGAGTTTCCATAATATCACAGGTATCCTCTACACTCGCCCCTTCCTGCTGTCTGGAAATCGCCAGCATCTGCAGATAGGCATTCTTCTGTTGTTGGACACCAGCCTCTTCTTCCTGTACTGCAACATCCGAATCTTTCGTCGGTACAATCGTCACATACTCTCCGGACTGCCCCATCAGACCGGCAAACACATCCATCATGGACGAACCTAGTTTCTGATGGTCATAAGGCAGAATCGTATAATCTGCCCCCAGCCCCTCTGCTCCCTGCATTGCAACTATCACGCTTCCCTGCGATTTTGCATAATCAAGAACCGAATACAACGCATCATCGCCTAACGGCTCGACAATTATAAGTTTCCACTTTTTTCCCTGGATTGAATCTTCAAGAATTTTTTGCTGCCCATGCACCGTTGGTGTCTCTGGTACAACAACTTCTACAGAAATATTCTTTTCCTCCGACCACTGTTTTGCTATTTTCTCTGACTCCTCATAATTCGACATGCTCTGATCGCTCAATACAATCAAAACGTCTGTATTCTTGACGTCACAGCCACTCATCAGACAAATAGACAACATCCATAACACAAATAACACAACATACTTACCTATGGTCTTCACATTATCTCCTCTTCCCGGTCCCAGCAAGTAGAGTTATCATCAACATCAAAATGGAGAGAAAAGATTAATTTAGAATATATTGAATATATTGAATATATTTGAATATTTACAGACTGTCGCGCTTATACCAATACACACTTTACCCCCGCATCTTCGATAATCTTTACCCAATCGTCTGATAACGCCTTGTCTGTGATAATTAAATCAAATACAGTAATTTCACATATAAAATTCTCATAAACCTGTCCAAACTTACTTGAATCAACAAGAAGTATTTTCTCCATACTTGCTTTCAATATTTCTCTCTTGCTCTCAACTTCATAGGTGCTGGTACACGTAGCCCCTAAAGAATCATGTATCCCTGCTGCGGAAACAAACACTTTTCTCGCTCTTGTCCTTCGGATCAACTCTAAACTTTCCCTGCTTTCAAACATCAATGTCTGCGGATGGAAATAACCACCGCCAAAAACAAGTGAAATGTTTGGTTTTCTGTATAAATGGTTCAAAACATTAATGTTGTAGCATAATACAGTCGCATTAATATCCTCTGGGAAGTGCGCCGCAAGTCTCTCAGTCGTAGTTCCATTGTCAATTATGACAATATCTCCATCTCTGATCATCTCTGCTGCATACAGGCCAATCTTGTCTTTCGCATTGTAATTCTCCGCACTGGCATCATTTAAATTATAGATTATGTTTTCTTTTTTCATTGTATTTGCAAACACAATTCCCCTTATGTTCTGCAATCCACCCTGCCGTTCTAACTCCCGAACATCTCGTCGGATAGTCAATTCGGATACTTTACAAATCTCTGATAATTCTTTGATTGGTATTCTTCCCCTTAAATTCACCAAATCTACTATTTCGTTTTGCCTCTTTTGTTTCTTGTCCATAAATCATAAATCTCCTTTTCATGTGACAACATCTTCCTCATCGTTTTTCATTATCACACAAAAAATTGATTTAGCAAAGACATTTTGCCACTATTTACCAAAAATCTTCCAAAGACTTATTTGGGAAACCAGCGTCCTCGCTTTATATGTACGTTTTGCCTTAATCTTTCCGCAAAACGTACATATACGCTCGGAAAAGTCTATCTTAAAAGTCTATCTTTTATCAGCAGTATTATTAACTGCATTCAGGAATCTACGCTGATATGTAATAATCTGCGGCGATGAAGTATACTTTGCAAAATATATTGGTTCTGTTGTAATCACAATCTTATCAAGCACATCTCTAAACTCATCCTCAACAAGCAGTTTATCCAATTCCGGATACTCTCTTGTTCCATCAATAGAACAGATAATAAGTCTTGTATCTTCAAGATTGCTGTCGCGCAACATTCGCAGATTATGACGTACACCATCCATTCCATCAAATCCTCTTACATTATCAAAGTCTCTGTAAGTCAAAGTCTCACGTGCTATTTTCTCAACTTCTGCAAGATCTGCATCTTTTGCTGATTCCGGAAGGAAATCAACATCCACAAAATAACTGCGAAGATTTTTCAGGAACTGAAGATCCCTCGTTGAATCAAACGCGGAAATCATTCCTTTCACATAAGTACTTGTTAACATTCTCTTGTTAATAAAACTGTTAATAAAGTAAGGCTGTGCCTGCAATGCCATACCTGTCTGCCACGGTTCAAACATCAACGTATAATTAACACGGAACCCGTGCTCTTTCAGTTTCAAAGCAAGATTGTGACTGTAAAAATAGTCTTTCGTTGTTCCTGCATTGTGCGCAACAGGCATTCTCTTATTTCCCTCAATCAGATAATGAGCATTCTCTCTGTTAACAACACCTGTATGCGGCACCTTAATTACTACGCGGTACTCTGAAAGCATCTCTCTAAAATGCTCTGCTTCCTCCAAAAGTTGACTGATATCTGCAAATGGATCATTAAATTCAACGCTGATATCACATCCAGGGCCAAGAATGTTTCCGATTTCTTCCATTACTTCATCACGGTTTTTGAATTTATTTCCTATATTCTCCTTCGGATTATTAATAAAGAGATCATAAATGATTCCCGGATTACACGTAAGATTCGCAATCATGTCCTTCATCGGAGCCACTTCGTATGGATTCGCTGTATCTGCCGAGAACAGGAACGGCGTTGACCTCTTGATACCATTCTTCCCATAAGAAATATCTCTCTTTAAATCAATCATCAAACGTTTGCCAGAGGACAAATAATACTCAACACGGAATCCTGCAGGAGTCTCTCCTTCCGGTACTTTAAAATAATCAATCACTTTCTTGAATTCAGGAGTTACGCCAATATATTTTACTTCATTTAATAAGAATTTGTATTCTTCAAAATTCAACTCTTTATTAATTGCACGATCAATATATTTCTCATCACCATCAATACATTTTATTTTATCGCCTAAAAGAGAATCTAAAAAATAGTGTACATTATGCATTTCTTTCATCCTCCTATTTATCTAATCCTGCCAGATACTCTTCATACTGCTGTGTCAGAATGCCTGCACTTCTTGTTCCGCAAAGGCTTACTCCTAAATGCTCAAACATAAATAATGTTGCAGGAAGTGCAAATGTTCTCGGAACTCCAGATACTTTGATCTTTGTATTTCCTGACAGATTCTCTCTCATAATCTTGACATGTTTCATATCTGGAAATGCTTGTGTTCCTGTTGCCGTCTTTACATATGTAATATCGTGAGTGCAACATATCTTTGTCAATGTTGCGATCTCCTCGTCACTGAGGAACCCAACTTCAAAAATCAGTTTGCTGTCACAATTTGCAGCATTACACATATCTGCAAAAGTCTTCACTTCATCTTCAACCAATTTCAAGTTACCATCTTTCAGCGCGCCGACATTGATAACCATATCGCAGGCAGAACAGCCTGCCTTCAACATTTCGTCTACTTCCAGATATTTCACTTTTGAAATGGCCGTACCATATGGAAATCCAATAACAGCACTGTGTCCAACACCTGTCCCTGCCAGTTCTCTGCGTGCCACATCAATCCAACACGAGTTAACATTTACTGAATTCACCTGATACTTTGCTGCTGTAGCACAAGCCTCAACCACTGCCGCTTCCTGAACATTTGGTGCCAGAAGCGCCAAATCAAAATGTTTTGCAAACTCTCTTACCGTCAACATAATTACCCTCCATTTTATGAATCTTCGTTTTCTCTGTTATGTTCATATATTATCATTTTTACATGAATATGTCAATATTTTTTGAATATTTATTATCATTTTATGTTAATATGACAATAATTTTCGAATATTTATTATCATTTCTTATTTTAATGTCTTTCATTCCTTGTTATTTGATCACGCAAAAAGACCTGCAAATGATTACCATTTGCAGGTCTTCCAAACTCCCCCTGTTGGACTCGAACCAACGACAA
>CAYOSJ010000078.1:0-11161 GCA_964406595.1 uncultured Dorea sp. | reverse complement strand
AGGTAAGTCGGAGCATTCTTCGGGCTCTTTCCTTTTACGACATTGTGGTAATAAGAATAACTCATGGCAGGTGTGCTGCTGGTGACGTCGCCTTCGATGACTTCGCCTAAGAATACAGTATGTGTGGAAGTTTCCATCTTGTCAATGACTTTACATACGATATAGCCACAGGAGTCCTCAATGACAGAGAGACCTTCCACTACATGGTGTTTTACAGAATCAAATTTGTTCACGTCTTTTCCGGACTGGAAGCCAAACTGGCCGATCACGCCGGGGTCTGACTGCTCGGAAAGAATAGAAACTGCGAATTTTCCACTATCAGCAATGCAGGAATTGGTGTAGTTGTCATGGTTCATGCTCACTGCGATGGTTGCAGGTGAAGAAGTGATCTGCATAATGCTGTTAGCGATACAGCCGGTTGCTCTGTCACCGTCTAACGTAGATACTACATAAACCCCATAGGATAAATTGCGAAATACATTTTTGTTCATAATCGTTCCCCCATAAAATATAAAATTAGTAATAATAGTAATTATTACTAATATAATAACAGATATTTCTGCATTTTGCAATAAGAGTTTTAAGAATTGGTTGCCCGCGAGTGTTTTGTTGTGATAGAATACAGTAGGTATTGAAAGATAAAGTGAGATGAATAGGATAGATGAAGGAGCGAAGAATATGAAGAAGATCATTGACTTGATCACGGAAGAGATGGCTGCGGCATTCGAGGGCGCGGGATATGATAAGAGCCTGGCGCGTGTGACATTGTCGAATCGGCCGGATCTGTGTGAATATCAGTGTAACGGGGCGATGGCGGGTGCGAAACAGTATAAGAAAGCGCCGGTCATGATCGCGCAGGAAGTGGTTGCAAATCTTGCGGACAGCGATTATATAGAAGAAGCACAGGCGGTAGGTCCGGGATTTATCAATCTGAAGATGAAGAAGGAGGCAGTAGCTTCCTACTTAAATGATATGAAAGCGGACGGGTACTTTGGTGTGGAACAGGCAAAGGATCCGCAGATGATCCTGATCGATTATGGCGGCCCGAATGTAGCAAAGCCGCTTCATGTGGGACATTTAAGATCTGCGATCATCGGTGAGAGCCTGAAACGTATTGCCAGAAGGATGGGACACAAAGTACTGGGAGATATTCACCTTGGTGACTGGGGTTACCAGATGGGACTGATCATTACAGAATTGAAAGTGCGTCAGCCGGAACTTGTGTATTTTGATGAGACATACGAGGGAGAGTATCCTTCTGAGGCGCCATTTACGATCGGTGAACTGGAAGAGATCTATCCGACAGCGAGCGCCAGGGCAAAAGAAGATGAGGCTTACCGCGAGGAGGCTCTGCATGCGACATATCTGCTGCAGAATGGCCACAGAGGTTATACGGCTGTATGGAACCATATTATGCAGGTATCAGTTACGGATCTGAAGAAAAATTATGCAAACCTGAATGTGGAATTTGACCTGTGGAAAGGTGAGGCAGACGCACAGGAATTCATTCCCGATATGATTGAAAGATTAAAGCGTGAAGGGTATGCGCGCATGGATCAGGGAGCGCTTGTGATCGATGTACAGGAAGAGGAGGATACGAAGGAGATTCCGCCGTGCATGATCCAGAAATCAGATGGCGCCTCTCTCTATGGAACAACAGACCTTGCAACGCTTCTGCAAAGAGACCGGGATTATCATCCGGATCAGGTCATCTATGTGGTGGATAAACGTCAGGAATTACATTTTGTACAGGTGTTCCGTGCAGCAAAGAAAACAGGGATCATCCCGCAGGAGACAACGCTTAAGTTCCTGGGATTTGGAACGATGAACGGAAAAGACGGGAAGCCGTTTAAGACGAGAGAGGGCGGGGTCATGCGCCTGGAGAATCTCATTGCCGAGATCGAGGAAGAGATGTTTAAGAAGATCACGGACAACCGTACGGTAGATGAGGAAGAAGCAAAGAAGACTGCGAAGATCGTGGGAATGGCTGCGATCAAATACGGAGACCTGTCCAATCAGGCTTCCAAGGATTATGTGTTTGATGTGGATCGATTTACTTCTTTTGAGGGAAATACAGGTCCGTATATTCTGTATACGATCGTGCGTATCAAGTCTATCTTAACTAAATATGTAGAGCAGGGCGGAAGCCTTTCGGAACTCCCGGTAAGTGCCGCAAGAGGTGAAAGTGAGAAAGCACTGATGCTGGAAGTGGTGAAATATAATGAAGTGATCGAGACTGCTTATGAGGAACTGGCGCCCCATAAGATCTGTGCTTATATCTACGACCTTGCGAATGCGTTTAATCACTTCTATCATGAGACGAAGATCCTTGCGGAAGAGGATGACGCGGTGAAGAAAAGTTATATCGCCCTCCTTGTTCTTGTGAAAGACGTGCTGGAGGCATGTATCGACATGTTAGGATTCGAAGCGCCGGAGAGAATGTAAAACAGGCGTGCCGGGCATGCGGAATGCGTACAAAGGAGAAAGGGTGTGGAATTATGACGGAAAAATTATATTATACCGATAGTTATATGCGGGAATTTGACGCTGTTGTCAAGGTCTGTGAGCCTGCGAAAGAAGGATATAAAGTAGTGCTTGACAGAACTACGTTCTTTCCGGAGGGCGGAGGCCAGTATGCAGATACAGGCATTCTGGGTGATGGAAATGTCCTGGACGTTCAGGAGAAGGAGGATGTGATCTGGCATTTTACAGATGCACCTCTTCCTGTAGGCGCTTCGGTACATGGCAGGATCGACTGGGAGAAGCGCTTCGAGAGTATGCAGCAGCATACGGGAGAGCATATTGTCTCAGGGATCATCCATGAGAGATTCGGGTATGACAATGTAGGATTCCATCTGGGGACGGATTATTGTACGATGGATTTTAACGGTCCCATTACGCGGGAAGAATTAAAAGAAATCGAGCAGGAAGCCAATCGGGAAGTTTATCGGAATCTGGATATTGAGGTACTCTATCCATCCAAAGATGTACTGAAAGACATGGAGTATCGCAGTAAGATCGAGATCGAAGGACAGGTCCGCATCGTCCGTATACCGGGCGTCGATACTTGTGCATGTTGTGCGCCTCATGTGAAAAAGACGGGGGCGATCGGCAATATCAAACTGGTAAATATGGCGAATTATAAGGGTGGCGAGCGTATCACCATGCTGTGTGGTTTCCGTGCCCTTCGGGATTATGATAAGAAAGATGAAAATACAAAGGAGATCTCTGCGCTGTTGTGTGCGAAGGAAGAAGAGATCGCCGGGGCTGTAAAGCACCTGAAGGAAGAACAGGTATCTTTGAAAGGGAAAGTGGCAGAACTGCAGCATCAGCTTCTTGCCTATCGTGCGAAAGAGATCGATGTATCGGAAGAGGTGGTCAAAGTCTTCGACGGAAGCCTTACGGGAAATGGCCCCAGAGAACTGATGAACCAGCTGCTTGACCGGGGCGCTTCTGTGGCTGCGGTATTTGCAGGAACGGACGCAGAAGGGTACCGGTATGTGATCGGAAGCCATACCGAAGATGTGCGGGTGCTCTGCAAGGAACTGAACGCGGCATTTAACGGGCGTGGAGGCGGAAAACCTGAGATGGTTCAGGGGAGTTTAAAAGGTGCGGCACAAGAGATACGAAATCGATGTATTTTAAGATAACTGTTATCTGACCGGGAGGAATGAAGACATGAATTATTTGCGAAATATCCTTGCCCTTCTGGCGATGTTTTCCCTGATCGTTGCCATGCTGCTCACAGGATTTCAGGTGGCGATATACGGGGATCCACAGTATGGATTTTACGAATCTCTGTATGAGAAATATGATGTGACGGCGGATCTTCGCATGGAGATGGAAGATGTCATGGAAGTGACGGATCACATGATGGCATATCTGATCGGGGAGGAGGAAGAACTCTCCATTATCACGGATGTAGATGGACGGGAGCAGGATTTCTTCAATGAGCAGGACAGGCTTCACATGGCAGATGTGAAGAACTTGTTTCTTGGTGGATTGAAACTGCGTAATCTGCTGGTTCTCCTGACCGTGCTGCTCATCGGAGGCCTGTGGCTGACGGGCAGAGGGGAAAAAGGGGGCATGAGAATCCTTATCACCCGTGCGTACCGGCGGGCGGCAGTTGTGTTTGCTGTATGCGTGGCGGCGCTCATTGTGGGATTTATGGTGGACTTTACGGCGTGTTTTACCGCATTTCATGAGATATTCTTTACCAATGATCTGTGGCTGTTTGATCCGGCGACAGATTATATGATCCGTATGCTGCCGGAAGGATTTTTCTATCGTATGACGGTGCGGATCCTGTTATATTTTATTTTCAGTCAGGGACTTATCTCTGCTGTGCTGTTTGTGTGGAACAAGATTGTCAGCCGTAGTGACAAAAGAGTATTATGATATTATTATACGAATGATAAAAATTATGATATAATGAGCATATTAATGAATGAAAGTTTCATGGAGGAAAAGGTATGAGCAAGGTAAGACGAGTGTATGTAGAGAAGAAGGAAGGATTTGGAGTACAGGCACAGGAATTGAAGCAGGAGATCAATCATTATCTCGGGATTCAGGATGTGTCAGATGTGCGTGTGCTGATTCGTTATGATGTGGAAAATGTGTCCGAAGATACATTTGTAAAAGCATGTAATGGTATTTTTTCAGAACCGCCGGTAGATACTTTATATCACGAGAAGTTTGAAGTGTCAGGAAACAGCAGGATCTTTTCTGTAGAATTTCTTCCGGGACAGTTTGACCAGAGAGCAGATTCAGCCGTGCAGTGTATTCAGTTCATCAAAGAGGACGAGCAGCCGGTGAGCAAGACTGCGACGACTTATGTGATCGTGGGAAAAGAGGGTGTGATCTCTGACGAAGAGTTTGAAGCAATTAAGAGTCACTGTATCAATCCGGTAGACTCCAGAGAAGCGGAGGAATCCATTCCTCAGACATTGGTAACAGTATTTGACGAGCCGGAAGATGTGATTATTTTTGACGGTTTCAAAGATATGGAAGAAGGCGAGTTAAAAGAACTTTACAGTTCGCTCGGACTCGCAATGACTTTCAAAGATTTCCTTCATATTCAAAATTATTTTAGAGGAGAAGAGGACAGAGATCCATCTATGACAGAGATTCGTGTGTTAGACACTTACTGGTCTGACCATTGCCGTCATACAACCTTCTCCACAGAACTTACGGAGGTATCTTTTGGCGAAGGCGATTACAGAAAGCCGATCGAGGAGACCTATAAGCAGTATCTGGCAGACCACAGCGAGATATTCAAAGGGCGTGAGGATAAATTTGTATGCCTGATGGATCTTGCGCTTATGGCAATGCGTAAACTGAAAAAAGCAGGGAAATTAGCGGATCAGGAAGAATCCGAAGAGATCAATGCGTGCAGTATCGTTGTGCCGGTCGAGGTAGACGGCGTAGAAGAAGAGTGGCTTGTGAACTTTAAAAATGAGACCCATAACCACCCGACAGAGATCGAGCCTTTTGGTGGAGCGGCAACCTGTCTTGGCGGGGCCATCCGTGATCCGCTCTCAGGACGTACGTATGTATATCAGGCGATGCGTGTGACCGGAGCGGCAGATCCGACGGTATCTGTAAAGGATACGATGAGAGGAAAACTGCCACAGAAGAAACTGGTAACAGAGGCAGCTCATGGCTATAGTTCTTATGGCAATCAGATCGGACTTGCAACCGGTGCGGTAAAAGAGATCTACCATCCCAATTATGTGGCAAAACGTATGGAGATCGGCGCAGTATTAGGTGCGGCTCCGAGACGTGCAGTCATCCGGGAAACATCCGATCCGGGAGATATCATCATACTTCTTGGTGGACGTACCGGACGTGACGGCTGCGGTGGCGCAACCGGTTCTTCCAAGGTACATACAGAAGAGTCTATCGAGACTTGTGGTGCAGAGGTGCAGAAAGGAAATCCGCCGACGGAGCGTAAGATCCAGCGTCTCTTCCGAAGAGAAGAAGTAAGCAGATTGATCAAGAAGTGTAATGATTTTGGCGCGGGCGGTGTGTCTGTTGCGATCGGAGAACTGGCAGACGGTCTGAGAGTAGACCTTGATAAAGTGCCGAAGAAATATGCAGGACTTGACGGAACAGAGATCGCGATCTCTGAGTCTCAGGAGCGTATGGCAGTTGTAGTTGATCCGAAAGATGTAGATGAATTTATGGGATATGCAAGCGAGGAGAACTTAGAGGCTACGCAGGTTGCAGTTGTAACAGAAGAACCCAGACTGGTACTTTCCTGGAGAGGAAAGGAGATCGTAAATCTTTCCCGCGCATTCCTTGATACGAACGGCGCACATCAGGAGACGACGGTTGCAGTTGATATCCCGGATCGAAAAGATACGATTCTTGGAAGAGTGGAAGTAAAAGACGTAAGAAAAGCATGGCTTGATATGTTGAAAGACTTAAATGTATGTTCTCAGAAGGGACTGGTAGAGAGATTTGACGGTTCCATTGGAGCCTCTTCTGTATTCATGCCTCACGGTGGTAAATACCAGATGACGGAGACACAGGCGATGGTAGCCAAACTGCCGGTGCTTACAGGGGACTGCGATACGGTCAGCATGATGAGTTATGGATTTGATCCGTATCTGTCTACATGGAGCCCGTACCACGGTGCGGTCTATGCCATGACAGAGTCCGTGGCAAAGATCGTGGCAGCAGGCGGAGATCACAGGAAGATCCGTCTGACATTCCAGGAATATTTCCGCCGTATGACAGAAGATCCGGGACGTTGGAGCCAGCCATTTGCGGCGCTTCTTGGCGCATATAACGCACAGATGGGATTTGGCCTGCCGTCTATCGGCGGTAAGGACAGTATGTCCGGTACATTTGAGGATATCGACGTACCGCCGACACTGGTGTCATTCGCAGTAGATATTGCAAAAGAGAAGGATATCATCACACCGGAACTTAAGGCGGCAGGGAATAAACTGGTATGGCTTCGTATTGATACCGACGAGTATGATATCCCGGTATATGAAAAGGTGATGGAGCAGTATGCGAAGTTCACGGAAGATATTCACGGTGGGAAGATCGTATCTGCTTATGCTCTTGACAGGCACGGCGTGATCGCGGCAGTAAGCAAGATGGCATTTGGTAACAGGATGGGCGTGAAACTGGAGCATAATCTGGATGCAAGAGATGTATTTGCTCCGGCATTTGGCGATATCATCGCAGAGGTTCCGGCAGATAAACTGGGTGAACTTGGGATTACTTATACGGTGATCGGTGAAGTGACAGATGATGCAAAATTCTCTTACGGAAATGTAGAGATCGCGCTTCCGGAAGCAGAAGAAGCGTGGACGGGAACGCTTGAGAAAGTATTTTCTACCAATTCCGGCGCAGAAGGACAGGAGAAGAAGATTGAAACAGGGCTTTACAATACGTCGGATGTCCATATCTGTACACACAAGATCGCACAGCCGACTGTATTTATCCCGGTATTCCCGGGAACAAACTGTGAGTATGACAGTAAGCGTGCATTCGAGCGTGCAGGCGCAAAGACGCTGGTAAAAGTATTCAGGAATATGAGTGCATCTGACATTGTGGATTCTGTAAATGTATTTGAGGAAGCGATCAGTCAGTCACAGATCATCATGTTCCCGGGCGGTTTCTCAGCAGGTGACGAGCCGGACGGCTCTGCAAAATTCTTCGCAACTGCATTCCAGAATGCGAAGATGAAAGAAGCCGTAGAGAAACTCTTAAATGAGCGTGACGGTCTGGTACTTGGCGTATGTAATGGTTTTCAGGCACTTGTAAAACTGGGACTGGTGCCAAATGGCATGATCACAGGGCAGGATGCAGATTCTCCGACGCTGACATACAATACGATCGGACGCCATATCTCCAAGATGGTATATACGAAAGTTGTGACGAACAAATCCCCATGGCTGCAAGGGGCAGAACTTGGCGGAGTATATGTGAATCCGGCATCTCACGGGGAAGGAAGATTCGTTGCAAATGACGAGTGGCTGAAGAAACTGTTTGAGAACGGACAGGTGGCAACGCAGTATTGTGACCCGGATGGAAATGTGACCATGAATGAGGAATGGAACGTGAATGGTTCCTACTGTGCGATTGAAGGTATCACAAGCCCGGACGGACGTGTATTTGGTAAGATGGCACACTCTGAAAGGCGAGGACGTTCTGTTGCTATGAATATTTATGGAGAGCAGGATCTGAAGATCTTTGAGTCTGGTGTGAAATATTTTAAATAATATGAAATATTATAAATGAAAAGAAACAGAGCGCATTTTGAAATTCAGAGTGCGCTCTGTTGCAATAAGAAGGGATTAAATCCAATAAAAACGGTGAAATATAACATATTTTTGCAAGAACAATCATAAAAAGTTTCAAAAATACAAAAAAAGTTCTTGTGTTGAAAGGAAAAATCTTTTAAAATAGAGGAGAAATAAATTTAGGAGGTAAAAGTATGTCATACATTGATGAAGTCTTGGAAAAGGTAGTAGCAAAGAATCCGGCTGAGCCGGAGTTCCACCAGGCAGTAAAAGAAGTATTGGAATCGTTGAGAGTTGTTGTGGACGCAAATGAAGAAAAATTCAGGAAAGATGCGTTGCTTGAGAGACTGGTAGAGCCGGAGAGACAGTTTAAGTTTCGTGTACCATGGGTAGACGATCAGGGACAGGTGCAGGTAAACACAGGTTACCGTGTACAGTATAACAGTGCGATCGGACCATACAAGGGCGGTATCAGGCTTCACCCGTCTGTGAATCTGGGAATCATTAAGTTCCTCGGATTTGAGCAGATATTCAAGAATTCACTCACCGGACTTCCGATCGGCGGAGGGAAAGGTGGTTCTGACTTTGATCCGAAGGGAAAGTCAGACCGGGAGGTCATGGCATTCTGCCAGAGTTTTATGACAGAACTTTGTAAATATATCGGTGCAGATACCGATGTTCCGGCAGGAGATATCGGCACGGGCGCAAGAGAGATCGGATATATGTTTGGACAATATAAGAGGATCCGCGGTGTGTACGAGGGTGTTCTTACAGGTAAGGGCTTAAGTTATGGCGGCTCTCTTGCAAGAAAAGAGGCGACAGGATACGGGCTTCTGTATCTGACAGAGGAACTTCTGAAGATCAATGGGATCGAACTTGCAGGAAAGACAGTTGCAGTATCAGGTTCCGGTAACGTGGCGATCTATGCGGTAGAGAAAGCACAGCAGTTAGGTGCAAAAGTAGTGACAGTCAGCGATTCCACAGGCTGGGTGTATGATGCAGAAGGAATTGATGTTCAGGCACTTAAGGAGATCAAGGAAGTCAAACGTGCAAGACTTACCGAGTATAAGAATTATCGTCCGGATTCTGAGTATCACGAGGGCCGCGGCGTATGGGCGGTGAAAGTAGACATTGCACTTCCGTGTGCAACACAGAATGAACTTCATCTGGAAGATGCGAAAGCGCTGGTTGCAAATGGCTGTATGGCGGTAGCAGAAGGTGCGAATATGCCGACCACATTAGAAGCAACCGAGTATCTGCAGGAGCATGGCGTGATCTTTGCTCCGGGAAAGGCTGCCAATGCAGGCGGAGTTGCGACATCTGCCCTTGAGATGTCTCAGAACAGTGAGCGTTTAAGCTGGTCATTTGAAGAAGTAGACGCGAAATTAAAAGGTATCATGATAAATATCTGTCACAATATGTCTGATGCGGCAAAGCGTTACGGCGTAGAAGGAAATTATGTGGCAGGTGCCAATATCGCAGGGTTTGAGAAGGTCGTAGACGCCATGACAGCACAGGGGATTGTGTAGTCTGTGAACGGCTTCGCCATTTATATGTAAAACAGAGTATTTATCTTATCTGAATTTTATCCGATATAAACAATAAGGGTACTTATATTGACAGATATTTGCAGATGGATAAATGGAGAGATGACTATGGATAAATGTTCTTGTTATAATTCTATGCCTTTGGGAAGGATTCAGCCGTGGACAGAAAGGGTTTCGGCTGCACAGATGGAACACATAAAGAAAAATTTTGCTTCAGCAAAACCGTTGAATGACGAGCCGCTTGCACTGAAAGAGGACGGCTTGCCCAGGGCATCATCCCCTGCACCGGTAGAGCGTGAGGGAGTGATAAGTGTTATCAATCATGTGCATCCGTTTTATACCGGTTATGCGCGGATTGATAATGCGATCACAGATGCCCTGTATGGGAAGAGCCAGGAATTAAAGGATAATGTGTACGACATTATGTGGAATGACCTGCTCCGCCATAATGTACACGGACTGGAAGAAGAGGACAGAAAAGCATTGATCTCCCTTGGTGTTCAGAAAGCAGAGTATCTTGCAGATCAGTTTATGGATGATAAGACCAAAGCCTCTTTTGTGGAAGCCATAAACTCTGTTGCGCGGATCGGTATGGAGGGGAAGCGTGTCAGTGCGTGTGAGATGGAGTACAATGTAAAACATGCAGTCGGTATAGATGGAAATGGTTATGTGCATGAGGACAACACAGAAAAATACCTGTTTGCTATGAAGAAGGAAGCGCCGGATACCTATAAGAAATATGAGGAGATGCGGCAGTCTTCAGAAAACGGAGAAGTAGATGCGGCATTCTTCCTACTTCACTGGGCAATGAAGAATCTGGATAAGATAGAAAGTCACAGACCAGAATACGAGCGCCATAAGGATGAACAGTACGAAAAACTTCAAGAGGTGAAGCTGGATGATACCTTTTCCGGAGCAGATACGTCTGATAAGGAGAATTTTCTTGCATCGATCGTAGAGAAACTCAAGAGGAACCAAAATCTTCAGCAGAGTTTTTTTATGGAACAGATTATGAAGATGTCGAGGACATCAGGGACATATCTTCTTGGGAGACAGATGGTCCTGACAGGAAAGGCATAGGGGTCAGATAGAGGCACGGAAAAAAGATGGCATGAAATTAAAAAAAGGTGTTGACAAGTTTCGCATATCAATAGTATAATAGCAAAGCAGGTTCGGGAAACGAATCTGCATGATATGGGATCATAGCTCAGCTGGGAGAGCATCTGCCTTACAAGCAGAGGGTCATAGGTTCGAGCCCTATTGGTCCCATTTACAACAAAATAGTTGTATATGGCGGGATAGCTCAGTTGGCTAGAGCACACGGTTCATACCCGTGGTGTCGCTGGTTCAAAT
>CAYOSJ010000077.1:633-11257 GCA_964406595.1 uncultured Dorea sp. | reverse complement strand
CCCACATACTCTGCCGGAACCATGATCTGGAGCTGTTTCCTCAGATTCTCAACTTCCACATAATCGTGCTCACCGCCGAACTCCCCGTCTAACGTCCACGGGATCTCTTCTAATGACTCAAAAGTAATCTTTCCCGTCTTGAATGTATACATATATTTTGTATCCACCTGTTCGATAAGAAGAGCCGCGATGATCTCCTGAAGTTCCATGGGATTCTTCGGTTTCTTTATAAGGGTCACTTCAAAAAGCCCATCGTCAAATACGACCTGCTTTCCTACCATGTTCCGGAATCCGCCCACAGAACGGGAATTGGTCACCATGCCATATATAAACTCATCTTCAATCGCCTCGCCATCGTGAGTTACCTTAATACGATAAGAAGGAACATTGAACAGTCGCTTTGCCCCCTCCAGAAGATACGCCACATGGCCAAGTACATTTTTCATTGCCTGGTCCGTCTCATAAGAAACATCTGTAAAAAGCCCAAACGCCGCAATATATACGAAAGTTCCCTCATTAAATCTTCCCACATCACAAGAGAATACTTCTCCATTCACTGCATTATATGCTGCCTTTAATAATCCTTTCGGAATATGAAGGCTATTGGCAAAATCATTGGTCGTGCCTGTCGGTATATAACCGATCGGAACACGGTCTTTGCGCTCCATCATACCTGTCACAACTTCATCAACCGTGCCGTCACCACCGCTGCAGACAACCAGATCTATCTCCTCTTTCTTATATTCTTTTACCTTTCTATATGCGTCATTATAGGACTGTGTCGGATAAATCATGACTTCATAGCCCGCTTTTACAAACATATCCACGATATCTGAGATCTTAGGTTTTAATAATTCTTTTCCTGCGTGTGGATTATAAATAAATAACAGCCGTTTCATCGTTTCCTCCTGTCTTCGATATACCCATGCAAAGCATCTGGATCACGGGGTGCTCGAATGGGTATAGAAAAAAGGACATTTTTATATGCCCTTTTACTCATGATCTATGTATTACAATTAGTGAGTCGCAAAAAAAGCCTCAACGCCTTCTATCGCTTTCTGTTCATCTGCCCCATCTACGACTACTGTAAATGTAGTTCCCTTCGTCAGTTCAAGGCACAACATTCCCATAATACTTTTTGCATTAATCTGCTTGTCATCCGTCTCAATATACACATGGCTGTCATATTGAACTGCTTCCTGCACCAGATGTGCCATCGGGCGCTCCTCCATATCCATATCGTGCTGAATGGTAATAGGTCTCCTGATCATAACAAACTTCCTCCTTATTGCCCCCTCAACTTTCCTGCCAGTTCACTCAATTTCCTGAGCCGGTGATTCACGCCCGACTTTCCGACAGGTTCTGCCATAAAACTTCCTAACTCTTTCAATGCTGCTTCTGGATATGCCAGACGCGTGAGGGCAACGTCCCGCAAATTTTCCGGAAGTTTCTCAAGTCCAATCGTATCCCTGATATATTCAATATCCTGCACCTGCCTCACTGCCGCAGACACCGTCTTATTGATATTCGCAGTCTCACAATTGACTTTACGGTTCACAGAATTACGCATTTCTTTTACGATGCGCACGTTCTCAAGCCGCATCAGCGCTACATGCGCTTCCATGATATTCAGTATATCTACAATCTGAGAGCCTTCTTTCAGATAGACGACATACGTCTTCTTACGCTGCACGATCTTCGCATCCAGTTCAAAACTGTTGATCATATCCCTTAAATATTCCGCCTGTTCCATATCGGTACAGACGATCTCAAAATGATAAGATTTGCTCGGGTCACTCATGGATCCCGCTGCGATGAACGCACCTCTTATATAAGCCCTCTTACAGCAGGCTGACTGGACAATCGTGTTCTTCACCGCCAGAAGTTCTTCTCCCTTCCAGAACAGGTGATAACTCACATTTCCCTTCGTCATATTCCTGCGTACTGACATACCATTTCTTATATTAAATGTTTTTTCCATTAATGTAAAGCATTTTCTTGCAGTTTGCAAATTTTCCGAATGAAACCGTAAAATGCACGTTCCTTTTCTATCCTCGGAAAATTTACCACACAGGTGCATGATCGCTGATAATTCTGCGATCATGCAGTGCCTTGCTTTTGTATCATGCTTTGACAGTTCTTCTTTTACTTCTCCTGAAAATGACATACGAAACTCCTACTTTGCTTTGGTGATCGCGTCTTTTCCAATATCTCTGTGCTCTCTCCTTACACCATAGTTCTCCGTCTTCTCCAGCGCTTCATAAAGTTCATTGGCAAGAGTGACGGAACGGTGCTTGCCTCCGGTACAGCCGACACCGATCACAAGCTGAGTTTTTCCTTCTGCAATATAATTCGGAATCAGAAATTCTATCATATCTACCAGTTTCTTAAGAAAGATACCTGCATTTTCATTCTCCATCACATAATCTCTTACTTCCCTGTCATTCCCGCTCAGTGGACGCAGCTCCTCAATATAGTAAGGATTCGGCAGAAAACGGACGTCAAATACCAGGTCTGCATCACTGGGGATGCCATATTTGAATCCAAAGGACAATACAGATACATACAGGTTCTTATATTCTTTGTTTTCCACATAGATCTTATTCAGTTCCCGCTTCAATTCCCTTGTAAGCAGGTGCGTAGTATCTATCAGATAATCTGCCCGTTTCTTAAGAAATCCCAGACGCGCCCGTTCTCTCTCGATCCCGAGGTCCACACGTTCACCGCTTCCGGAAAGCGGATGGAATCTTCTTGTCTCTTTATAACGTTTGATCAGGACATGATCGCTGCATTCCAGATAGAGGATCTCATATTGAAGCGCCATCGCGTCCAGTTCGGTAAGCACTTCTTCCAGTTCTCCAAAACTTTGGCCACTTCTAATATCTATCCCCAGTGCCACTTTTGACATTTCTGCGCCTGGAACAGATACAAGTTCTGCAAATTTTGTAATTAACTGCACCGGAAGATTGTCTACGCAGAAATATCCCATATCTTCCAGCATTTTCAATGATGTACTCTTTCCCGCTCCCGACATCCCGGTAACAATAACGACTCTCATCTTTTAGAATTCTCCTAACCTTCTGACTTCCGGCTCAAGCCTGACGCCAAATCTCTCCTCTACCCGTTCTGACACCTGCCGCATCAATTCCACGATATCTGCTGCTGTGGCATCTCCACGATTGATCACAAAACCGCAGTGCTTTTCTGACACCTGCGCTCCTCCTACCTGAAAACCGCGCAGTCCTGTATCCTCAATTAATTTTCCCGCAAAGTACCCTTCCGGTCTCTTAAACGTACTGCCGGCGCTTGGGTACTCCAATGGCTGCTTCGTTACACGCTTTTCCCGAAGTTCCTCCATACGTTCGCGAATGGACTTTTTTTCTCCCTTTTCTAACGTGATCACTGCTTCCAGCACCACATATCCTTTTCTGGCGATAATGCTGGTCCTATAGCCAAGTTCCAATTCTTCTGCCTTCAAAGTCAGGAACTCTCCCTCCGGCGTCAGCACCAGGACCTCAGATAATACATCTTTCATCTCGCCACCATAAGCTCCCGCATTCATCATACACGCTCCGCCTAATGTCCCCGGGATCCCTGCCGCGAACTCAAACCCTGTAAGCTCATGGTCCAGAGCTTCTGCTGCGATTCTGGAAAGCAGCGCGCCTGCCTGTACAGTGATCTTCGTACCATCTACCATTATCTTACTCATTTCCTTATATATCTGAATGATCACACCCCGATAGCCCTTATCTCCCACAAGAAGATTGCTGCCATTGCCAATCATATAGTAAGAAATCTCCTCACTCCGGCACCGGGAGATCACGTCTCTTACTTCTTCTTTCGTCCGCGGTACCACAAAATAATCCGCCGCGCCGCCTACGCGAAATGTCGTGTGCCTGTTCATTGGCTCATCACACTTTACTCGTCCCGGCTCTATAATATTCGTAAGTTTTTTATAAAAATCCTGATTCATACAATTCTCCAATACATTTTCATTGCGTATATAGTATACAATAATTTTTTCACAAATTCAACGCGCTCTTGCAAAATCCATCTAAATGAGATATATTAGATAATGAATACCCATTGGGAGAGGAGTGATTTATCATTGGACTCGAGTGACGCCATGCAAATTGTGATTCTGGTTGTTCTTTTAGTACTTTCCGCATTCTTTTCATCTGCGGAGACTGCTCTGACAACCGTAAACAAGATTCGAATCCGAAGCCTTGCAGAAGAAGGCAAAAAAAGTGCAAAAACCGTATTGAAGATTACAGATGATTCCGGCAAGATGTTAAGCGCCATTTTGATCGGCAATAACATCGTCAACTTATCGGCTGCGTCTCTGACAACCAGCCTCGCTTACAGTTTTGGTGGTTCCATGATCGCAGTTGCCAGCGGTATCCTTACCCTCGCGATCCTATTATTTGGTGAGATCACGCCCAAGACGATGGCGACCATTCATGCTGAGAAAATGTCATTGATCTATGCCCCGGTCATCAACATATTTATGAAAATCATGACGCCCGTGATCTTCATTATCAACGGTTTATCCTTATGTGTATTATTTATTCTCCGTATAGATCCGAATGACAGAAACCAGACCATGACAGAGACCGAACTTCGTACCATCGTAGATGTGAGCCACGAAGACGGAGTGATCGAATCCGAAGAAAAAGAGATGATATACAACGTGTTCGACTTAGGTGACGCTAAAGCAAAAGACGTTATGGTTCCGCGTGTCCATGTGACATTTGCAGATGTGGAAAGTTCTTACGAAGAGTTGATCGAACTGTTCCGTGAGGATAAGTTCACACGACTTCCCGTATTTGAAGAAACAACTGACAATGTGATCGGTACGATCAACATGAAGGATCTGCTTCTCTTCGACAACACAAAAGAATTCCATGTCCGCGACATCCTGCGAGAAGCATATTTCACTTACGAATATAAGAACATTTCCGAACTTCTTGTGGAAATGCGCCAGACATCTTTCAATATCGCCATCGTACTGGACGAATATGGAGAGACTGCCGGACTGATCACCCTGGAAGATATTCTGGAGGAGATTGTCGGTGAGATCCACGATGAATATGATGAAAATGAAGAAGACTTCATAAAGAAGATCAATGACCGCGAATATATCGTAGAAGGTTCCATGAATCTGGACGACTTAAACGACCGCCTGTATCTGTCGTTTGAATCAGAAGACTATGATTCACTGGGTGGATTTATTATTGAACATCTCGATCGTCTCCCTGAGGCAGGGGACTTCATCATCACAGACGACCAGATCAGGCTTGTCGTAGAGACATTGGATAAAAACCGGATCGAAAGTGTTCATATCTATCTTCCGGAGAAAAGCGAAGAACCTCACGAAGATGATACATCACGGTAGATAAAAGAATAAAAGCATGGGACTCTTCCAAACGAAAGAGTCCCTTTTTATATCCTGATCTTCTGTTTCAATTATGCGAAAAATAACTTAGATAATGTCATCGGATCTACATATTTTCCGTCTTTATAAACACGCATATTTCCGGAAGCCACTTCATCGATCAGCATTACCTTTCCATCAGCATCATAACCAAACTCAAACTTGATGTCGTATAATACCATTCCCTTTTCTTTCAAGTCGTCTGCCACGATCTGTGTGATCTTCTGTGTCATATCTTTCACATCATCATACTGTTCCTCACTCATAACACCAAGTGCTACAAGACCATCTTTTGTTACAAGCGGATCGCCCAAAGCATCGTTTTTGAAAGTTGTTTCCACATACGCCGGAAGGTCTGCACCTTCTTCAATATACTGACCATAACGACGGATAAAACTTCCTACCGCTTTATGACGGCAGATTACCTCAAGACCCTGTCCGAATGGTTTTGCCGGAAGCACTTCCATTGTCGTATCTTCCATATTCGCGCTGATATAATGTGTCTTGATACCTGCAGCGTTAATTTTTTCAAAGAAATAAATAGACATACGAAGATTTACATCACCCACACCATCGATCGTCAGTCCTACTGAATTCTCGCCCGGATCAAACACACCGTCTTTTCCGGTGCAATCATCTTTAAATTTTAAAAGATAATTTCCATTTTCAAGTGCAAATACATTCTTTGTTTTGCCAGTATATACAAGTTTCTTTTCCATGAATGGTACCTCCTGAAGTTTTCTTAGATCTATTAGTTTCAACATCGTTTCTATTATAGTTTACAATAATAAAATTTGCAATATCTCTTTTTTCACCCTGACACACTTTGAACTGACGTTTTATTTTTCTTTTTTCTGCGGTATCAGGAAAATAAATATCAGCGAACTTACAAGCAGCAACGCCGGATAGAACAGGTTCGGGATAATATCAAACGCTGATACCTCATATCCTAATTCTGTTGCTGCTGAAATCGCCACCAGCATCTGTGCACCATAAGGGATCACTCCCTGGAATACACAGGAGAATGTATCGAGAATGGACGCTGCCTTACGGGGGCTGATTCCATACTCTTCGGACATCTCACGGGCAATCGGGTTCGCCATAACAATGGCTACTGTATTGTTCGCTGTTGCAATATCCATGACGCCTACAAGACAGCCCATTCCGAACTGTCCGCCCCTTCTTCCTTTGAAGATACGGCGTATCAGGGAAAGAAGCGCCTCAAAACCGCCATATTCACGAATCAGAGAGCACATAACTGCCACTAATACCGCTACCATACATGTCTCGAACATACCGGCTACGCCAGAGCCCATATTGGCAAGCAAGTCTGTCGCTGCTGTCTGCCCTGTGGCAAGCATGATGACCGCTCCTGAAGCAATACCGATAAGAAGTACCACGAATACATTGACACCAATGATTCCGCCGATCAATACAAGTACATAAGGAATCACCTGGATCAGATTGTAATCATTTACCACGGATCCACTCAGATCAACATTAAAAGAAAGTACCAGGATCAAAACTAATGTTACGAGCGCTGCCGGCAATGCGATCCCGAAGTTCTCACGGAACTTGTCCTTCATGGCACAGCCCTGACCATTACATGCTGCAATCGTCGTATCCGAGATAAAGGAAAGGTTATCTCCGAACATCGCTCCTCCCATAACTGCTCCGATACAAAGTGGGACATCAAACCCGGATGCCTGCGCTACCGCTACACCGATCGGGGTGATCAGTGTTATGGTCCCTACGGAAGTTCCCATAGCCGTAGATACAAAACAGGCAACGATAAAAAGCACTGCTACTGCAAAACGCGCCGGAATCAGAGACAGCATAAAATATGCAACGCTCTCTGCACTTGTTCTGCCTACAACTCCGACAAAACTTCCCGCTACAAGGAAGATAAGAAGCATCGTGATAATATTCTTATCCGCAAGTCCCTGCGCCATCAACTCCAATTTATCATCAAACTTTACTTCCCTGTTCTGCAGGCACGCTACTAAAATTGCCGCAAGGAATGCTACTACGATAGGTATATTATAGAATCCCATCGGAATCTTCATGACATACTCAAACAAGACTCCCAGTCCCAGATACAATATCAGGAACACCCCAATAGGTAATAATGCTATCGGATTACTCTTCTTCATCTCTCATTTCCTCCTAGACGTATGTTTCCTTAATTTTTATGACTTCACTTCTTTACTTTATCACGCAAACGTGCGGAAGGTCAAGATATATTAGGAAACACCGGCAAAAATTATCGGGAGTGCCAAAAAATAATTGAACAGCCAGTTATTTTTCGGCACTCCCTTTTCTTCAGCTCACGATCAGTGTATCGTATCCTGCATCCCGAAGGTCTCGTTCCATGCGGATCGCATCATTCAGTGTATGGAAATTTCCTACTTGTACTGCAATATACCGCCCGGAATCATCGGTATATGCCGGAAATCCCTGCCCGGTCAATTCCCTTTGCAGCCTGTCAGCATTCTTCCAATTGCCAAACAGCCCTGTCTGGACACGGTAATCTGCATGCTGTTCCCCTGCGTTTATATTGCTTCCTATATTTTCTCCGGCTGTTTCTGAGACAGTATCTGTATCAATTGTTTCCATAATTCCATTTGCGATTGCGTATGTGATATCGTCGAAATTATCATCAAACAACCGATTGTCTATGTCTGAATTAATGAAGCCCATTTCCACAAGCACCGCAGGCATTTTCGTTCTTCGGAGCACTACAAGATTCGGTCTTGCCTTGACCCCCAGATTCTTGAAACCTACCGTCTCCAACTGTGCGTTGATATTCTGCGCCATCTCATACTTGATCCCTGACAGATCATAAACAAGGGATTCCACTCCCATCACTTTATTATCGGTCGGAAAAGAATTGCGATGAAGAGACACAAAATAATCCACTCCTGCATTATTTGCCTCCATCGCTTTCTGGTACGGAGATTCATAGACATCTTCCGTTCTTGTATACTCTACCGTAAATCCATGGTTCTGCAAGATCTCTCCAACCGCAAGAGCCATACGGAGTGTATCATCTTTCTCCTGACGCCCCTGATATACTGCCCCCGGATCACGGCCCCCATGTGCAGGGTGTTAATTGCGCAAATGCTATATGTATTTCCCCCAGACTGATTAGGGGATTTAGAAATGTGTGAGATTAGATAACCTTTTCCTCCGATTCCACACTGTATACACTGGAAAATAAATGTTCTAGCTCATTTCCGAAGTTGTAAGTGATTTTGATTTTGCGGTTTTCGTAGACTTTTATTTCACTTATCATTTCCACCACAATATTTCTGTCCAGTGCTTCAATGTCTTTTAATTCCAAAAGCCTTTTAAGCCAAGGCGTTTCAAAAACATCTTCTGTCACATTGTCATTCTTCTTTTCTTCCAGTGCTTCAATCTGTTTGGAGTAAAGTTCTTCTTTTTTTAGATAATCCTCTCGGTAAGAAAGAAATTCTTCTTTGGAAATCAGTTCTTCTCTGTAATCTTCATATACGGATTTTTTTAGCTTTTTCACACGTTCCAACTCTGCTTTGATTTTGCTAAGTTCCGTATCTGCAATCCTTTTGACTTTTGAAGCTGTGAAGCTCTGCGATTGTACCAGCTCTTTTAAGTTGTCTACGTTGTCAACGATTGCTTTTAAATCACCTAGCACAATATCTTCCAAAACCACCATAGGAAGTGTGTGGGGCGTACAATACTGTTTCCCGTTTCTCTTATATGTTCCACAATAAAGACTATATGTTTTACTTCCATCTGCACGACGCCACATATTTTTTGCCATTGCCCTGCCACAGTCGCCACATTTCACAAAACCAGCAAAGATATTTTTATTCGTTTCCAAATCCAGTTCTCTTGTCCTTTTCTGTAAAAGAGATTGAGCTTTTTCCCATGTTGCTTTATCTATAATCGGCTCATGGGTATTTTCAACGACAATCCATTCTTCTTTTGGCATTTTCTTCTGCTTGCTTCGCATGCGCTGATGCTTTGTTCCTTGTACCATGTTCCCCACATACATTTCTCTGTGGAGAATACTGTTGATTGTGGAATACGACCAGTACGTTGTACTCTCCAGACGGTTACAGTTTTTGTAATTCTCACCATTGACCTTTTTATATTCTGCCGGACAAAGAACACCCTCTGCGTTCAGCAGCTTAGCAATTTTCTGTTTCCCATACCCCTGTATATATAAGGAAAAGATTCTGCGGACAACATCAGCCGCATAATCATCAATCACCAGCTTATTTTTATCCACAGGAGATTTTTTGTAGCCATAGCTTGTAAATGCTCCAATAAACTCACCGGCTTTTTGTTTTGACTTTACTGTTGCCTGTATCTTTTTGGAAATATCTCTTGCGTACTGTTCATTGAAAATATTCTTGATTGGGAGAAGCATATCATATGCCTGCTTCATACTGTCAATACCGTCTGTTACCGATATGAAACGGACTCCCATTTCTGGAAAATATCGCTCCAAGTATCTTCCGGTATCAATGTAATCACGCCCGAATCTTGATAAATCCTTTACAACAACACAATTAACTTTTCCATCTTCAATATCCGCAATCATTCTCTGGAAACTAGGTCGGTTGAAATTCGTTCCCGAATAACCATCATCAACGTACACGTCATACAAGATAAAATCTTCTTTTTTTGCAATATACTCTGCTAAAAGTTTTCTCTGATTTCCTACGCTATCGCTTTCTTCCTTATCACCATCTTCTCTTGATAATCTGATATAAATTGCAACATTGAACAAGTCCAATACTTTTTGAAGTTTCATATATCCACCCATTCAACTGTTGCCCTATCTATAATAAGATTATACCACGCTTTACCATAAAAAACAGCCGCTTTCTGTGGATTTCTCATACCAGACTACCCGTTTTGAGCCTTATTATTAAGGTGAGATTTGATGATACGGATAAGCAATTCCTCTGCGGTAAACTTTGATAAAAACTCTCTTTCCACTGTATATCGGATTGGTTCTTTCTTTTCCAAACTTTATCGCCCTCCTTGTTTTGGCTATCTATTCTCAACATACGCAAACAGGCTTATCCAATATACCTGTCTGCTTTCCTTTTTCTCAATAATCAAATGGCTCTGGCAAGCTCCACAGGACTTTCACCTTTCCCATTCTGATGGGCAAACCGTGTCATACGGGTGTATCAT
>CAYOSJ010000077.1:0-623 GCA_964406595.1 uncultured Dorea sp. | reverse complement strand
ATACAGGTCATGGCAACAACCTTTCCAACAGTTGTTCACAGATCACTGGCATGGTCGCTCGCCTGTTTTCCCTCCTTTCATGGGTCATGGCGTTCCAGTCTGTCGGCTCGCTGCATATCAAACGTATCTGATTATTGTATTCAGTTGTCAAAGAACACTTGACTGTATTTGCCAGTCTATGAAAATCCACTACTTAGGTAATGGACTTTCATAGATTAACAAGCGGAGCAGAGGAAAGGGGAAATGCCCCGCCCGTCAGAATAATTAGATTACGACAATCTCAAAGTTTGCAATCATATCCATGACCGCCGCCTGTATTCTGCCTTTCAATTCGGAATCCACCACCATGTAGGCGTTACCGTATTCGTCATACAATTTGCGTAAGCTCAACTTTGATATGTACCCATCATAGAAATTCAAGATTTCCTGTATTGCGGTTTCATCACCATTGGTAGCCGCCACAATCACAGCAAATGGTATATTTTTTTTGCCTTTGTCCATGCTTATTCCTCCTCCATCATTTTTCGTAATTCTTCCAGAGTGCTTGTCCTGTGACGGTAAACAGTGGTGCGTACCACGTTCATAAGCTCTCCGATTTCTGCGTCAGACATATCCATAAAGTA
>CAYOSJ010000076.1:0-11280 GCA_964406595.1 uncultured Dorea sp. | reverse complement strand
CTCTTTAAAGAATCTTCAGGGTTGTTGTCTATTGTTTAGTTATCAAGGTGCTTCGTTGCTGTCTCGTGCAGCAACTCTTATAAGATAACACAAGTTTTTTTGTTTGTCAACACTTTTTTGTTATCTTTTTTATTTTTCAGTAACCAGTGAACTGTCGCTCTCTTTGTTACTTAAAATTCGCCACGTTTCCGCAGCGAAATTTATGATAACAGTTTTTTCTTTCAATGTCAAGCATTTTTTTACATTTATTTTCACTTTCTTACTGTTTCTTTATATTTTCGTTGCGAGCCTCAGTACCGGGTTATAATCATAGATGAATTTCAGGAATCCATTGCCCTGGACCGTGTCATAGATTTCTCTGCCAAATGATGTCACATACAGTAACGTAATCACCAGACACAGTACCCACAGGAACATAAGCGCACATGCGATCCCAATGCCTCCCCCCACAATGCGATTGACAAATCCAAGTATCGGAAGTTCGGATACGATATTTAGCGCGAAGATCACCGCCCGCAGTATAAGCACTACCAGTATAAACGAACACAGGAACGCTACTATATGAATAATGATCTTCGTCATAAACCCTGCGACATACTGGGCAAATGTCTCTGCTCCCAGTTCTTCATATATCTCACTGTTATTATTTTCTTTCAAAAGACTTTTAAATATTTTCGGAAGTTTTGCAGATTCAATCACTGCTATCTGCTCCTCACGAGACAGTTCTACATTCTCTACGACTTCTTCCACAGCGCTATTATCCTTCATAGCCTCCAAAATGCTACTGGAAATACCGATATCTGCCAGATCCTCCGATGTCACCCGCTCACTTACGATATCATCAACAGTCACACCCAGGCTGTCCAGCGTCTCCTCACTCATGCCAACTGCGTCAAGCATTCCCCGGACTTTTTCTTCACTGATACCGACGCCCTCCTGCACATTCTCAATAGCCATATTGGACATGGTGCCGATGATCTGCTCCTCGATCATCTCTCCAAAGGGTGTCTTATCTTTGATAATATCTGTCACATAAGGGGTTGAAAGCGTGACAAGAACCAGCGTAACCATTGTCGTCAGTAAAGAAACCGCGATCTTCACGCCACCTTTTGCGAAACCAACTGCAGCTCCTGCCAATAGAATCACTACTGTTATTATTAATACCCAATCCATAACTTCTCCTTATTTTACAAAACGAACATGCTCTATTCCGTTTGCATTCATCACAATGTATTTATTCACGCCTGCCACAGGGAAGATCTCTAATATCGGATGCTCCAGTTCTCCCCGGAATCTATGTACTCCACTTCGCAAAAATATGCTGCACTGTTTGCCATCATACATGATGATCTGACTTCCACATATCTTCGCATTGCTGTAATCTCCTGTAAAGTCCTTCGTTAAAACCTGTCTTCCCGACTTATTATACAGCCTTAATTCACTGCCGCCCTTTCCTTCATTTTTCAGAATCACTCCAATATAATTGTTATTATGAAGTACACTCCTGATCTCTTTGTCGATCTTAATAACTGCCTCTTCTTTCGGTTCAGACTTTCCTTTATATATAGTAAGAACATTATCACCCACGGAAACAGATATCTCCTGTGTCATAAAAAATCCTTCCGCCATAACAGTATCTTCATATTCTTTCATTGTTACCTGACGGTCTGTTTTTCCTTCGCCCGCTTCACCGAAATTATAATAAATGACTTTGGAGACGACCTTTCCCTCCTTCGTGTAAAGATATAATACCTGCATGACCTCCCCATCCGGTGAAATAGACACGTCCGTCGGATAGCCCGTCCCCGTAAACGATGACTTATGCTCTACCAAAACATTTCCAACAGTATCATAACAGACAATCTGTGGAGCCGGCTCATTTTTCAGGATCGCACATACGATGCCCTGCTCAGATACCGCGATTCTTTCAATCGGCAGATTGGTATGTACCTCACCTTTTACGCCATTCTTCTGAAAGATATATATATCATTACCGCCTTTATCTGCCACTGCTGCTGAAGTTTCATTTCCCTCTATGAAAGGATTTTTAATCTGATATGGCTGGTTCCACTGCTCTTCACCTGCTGTATTCAGATAAGTGATGCCGTCTCTGCTGTACTTTAGCACACCACCTGCAAACTGCCTGTAATTCCCCTCTTCGCTCCCTTGCTCATCATAAGTTTCCAACACACTTGTCGAAGTATACGTCTGAAGGTACACAACCAAAAACAGGACAACGATAAGCACGATAATGAATAATGTGATAAGCACCTTCTTTCTCGTGGCAGCCTTTTTTTGTTTTTCTATATGTTCTTCAAGTTCCCCCATCCGACCGTCTTCACTGTTAATTTCTTTCAGCAGTTTTTCGATCATTCTCCTTGTCTGCTCTTCCTGGTCTCCGACTACATGGAGGTTTCTGTCTGTTCGCTTTGACATGTAGATTCCTTTCATCTCGCTTCTATAGTATGCGTACAGTATAACACATTTTCCTGTTATGGTAACAGTAATTTTTGTCCGATAAAGATAAGATTCCCGTCAGACAGCCCGTTCATCTTACAGATCGCCTCCACGCCATCTCTGTTTCCATACAGATCAATGCTGATGCTGTCAAGGGTATCGCCTTTTTGCACAACATAGAAATCTCCCTCCTTTAATTGCTCAAGCGTTGCCTTTTCCTCTGGAATATACTCCGTTGTCCCGGTGGCATCCCCGGTCTCACCCGTCTCATCGGAAGACGGATCCCCTTCTACTGCTTCCTGTGCATTTTCTTCTCCCACATCCTTTACGACATCTGCCAGTTCTGATCCTGCGTCACTTTTTTGCTCCACCTCTTCCTTCGGGCGGTTCACTTCCCGCGAAAGTGTTTCAAGTGTATCCTGGACAGATTCCATTTTATCGTAATTATTCATGGCTGAGACACCGATCGCCAGTACGACAATCACAAGAAGAATGCTTGTGATATAGACAAATCTGGAACTCTGGCTCTGCCGCTGTTCCCGATACGCATTCTTCTCTCTTATTGTACTACGAAAATCCTTTGCAACTCGATCCTCAACCACTTCACTGGGTGTCACGCCATTCTGTTTGCGCGTGCTGATCATATAATTCTGCATATCGGGATTCTTCTCATAGTAAATATAGTGTCCTCCCATCTGCATAAGATCTCCATACTTGTATGCAAAAAATACCTCGTCATTTTCCAGTGCATCTTTCCATATAAACACACTGTTTTCCTGGGCAAAGATCCTCCCGTGCACTTTGCCTGTCCCTTTACGAAGCCCCATTGGGCGCCCATTCTCCACAAGGCACCAGCCTACCACATTTTGTTCTTTAAAATATTCCTTTCTCTTTTCTTCGATCCCTTCCATCACATCATCGGATATCTTGATCTCTTGCCCGTTTATCTCTATTCCGTCCATCTGAAGTGCTCCCTGGATGTAGACTACCGCCTGTCCATCCACATTTACGATCTCTCCGATCAGTGCTGCCGCCTGAAACTCGTCCAATGCTTTCGCACGGATCTGACTTAAATACGTATCTACATAATCTTCCATATATATCTTCGGTTCATCACATACATTTCCTATCTGCCTTACATTTTTTGGTAATTGTCTTTCCATGATACTCTCACCTCATTCTGCATATTTTTGCTTATAATAGCATAGGATATATGCGTATTTTATCAATCGGTGCAGCCTGTCCCACAAAAATTCCGGCACAGTCTTTGCCGCTTCGACTCGTACTGATCTCAAGACATAAGAAAAAGTTGTTTTTGTGTGTAAAAAACGCTATAATAGGGAGAAAATAAAAGACAAAGGAGAATGTTTATGTGTGGATTTACCGGATATATTGGAGAACTTGATAACCGCGAAGAAGTTCTTACCAATATGATGAACACCATTGTTCACCGCGGCCCGGACAGCGAGGGTAAATATATTGACGATGATGCGGCGCTTGGATTCCGGCGCTTAAGTATCATTGACCTCTCTGAAGTCGGCGACCAGCCTTTGTACAATGAAGATAAAAGTCTGGTTCTTGTATTTAATGGAGAGATCTACAATTACCAGCAGCTTAGAAAAGAATTAATAGACGCAGGACATACATTTACCTCCAACACCGATTCCGAGACACTGATCCACGGCTTTGAGGAGTGGGGTACGCAGCTGGTAGACCGTCTGCGGGGAATGTATGCTTTTGCCATTTGGGATATCAATAAGAAGAAACTCTTCGTCGCAAGAGATATGTTTGGCATCAAACCGCTCTACTATGCGTGCATGAACGGCACGCTCCTCTTTGGTTCTGAAATCAAATCATTTCTGGAACACCCGAAGTTCGAAAAAGTCTTCAACGAAGAAGCATTGGGGAATTATCTGTCGTTTCAGTTCGTGCCGACCAACGAGACATTTTTCAAAGGAGTCTTCTGCCTGCAGCCGGGGCATTACTTTACCTATGAAAATGGCTCTCTGGAAATCACCCGCTACTACGAGCCGGACTTTACCGGCGACTATAAAAAGTCCTTCGAGGAAGCCATCGCCGACGTAGAGGCTGTGATGAAGGATTCTGTAGAAATGCACAAGATCAGCGATGTAGAAGTTGCCTCTTATCTGTCCAGCGGCGTGGACTCCAGTTACCTGACCTACCTCGGACAGGTAGACCGCACCTTTACTGTTGGATTTGACGAAGGAAAATATAGTGAGATACAAGACGCAAAAGAATTTGCCGCAAGCATAAATATGAAAAACGACGCAAAAGTAATCTCTCCGGAAGAATACTGGGATCGTCTTTCTGATATTCAATATTATATGGATGAACCTGTAGCAGATCCTGCTGCCATCGCCCTGTTCTTCTTAAGCCAGGAAGCCGCAAAGAATGTAAAAGTCGTTCTTTCCGGCGAAGGCTCCGACGAGTTATTTGGCGGCTACAATATCTACTGCGAACCCATGCAGCATACAGGCTTCAATAAGATCCCCATGCCGCTTCGCCGTCTTCTTGGAAAATTCGCAGAATACTGTCTGCCACGGGGCATGAAAGGGCGCGGATTCCTGATGCGCCACGGAAAAACACTGGAAGAACGATATTTTGCGAACGCTACCAACATCTTTACAGAACGCGAGGCAGATAAGATCCTGAAAAAAGGCTGCAAGCCTGGTATCCAAAAAGTAACCCGTCCGCTCTATGAACGTGTAAAAGACAAAGACCCTGTAACAAAAATGCAGTACGTGGATATGCACCTGTGGCTGGTTCACGATATCTTAATGAAGGGCGACAAAATGGGAATGGCAAATTCTCTCGAAGTTCGCGTGCCATTCCTTGACAAAGAAGTTATGAAACTTGCACAGGCACTGCCACTTAAATACAAAGTGCAGGCTCCAAAGACCAAAGTCGCACTCCGCGGCGCTGCTGAGAAAGTGATCCGAAGCAAGACTGCCCGAAAGAAAAAACTCGGTTTTCCGATCCCAACCCGCGTGTGGCTTAAGGAAGACAAATATTATAACCGCGTGAAAGACGCTTTCACTTCCACTGCCGCTGAACAATTCTTTAACACAAAACGATTAGTAAAGATGCTGGATGATCATAAAAATGGCAGGAACACGAATGAAAAGACCGATAACAGCCGGAAGATCTGGACAGTATATATCTTCCTCGTGTGGTATGACAGGTTCTTTGGGACAGAAAAACCCGTACACCCCGGGATAAGGAATTGATCTATTCGTTCAATTCCTTATCCCACCTCTCTTCCACCACGCCATCTCCCCATTCCGATTTATCTCTGCTCCAGGTTTTGCAAAAACCATGCTGCTCATAGATATGCCGTGCAACGACCTGGGCAGTGATCGTAAGGAGAAATACCCTTCGATATCCCTTCTCCCGGCAAAAGGCAAGCGCCAGATCCATCAATCGGTTTCCATACCCTCTCCGCCGCATTTCAGGTTCCAACATAAAGAAACGCAATTGAGCCGTTTCCTCTTCCTCCGACTTCACAATGGCAATACTCCCAGCCGGAACACCATTACACTCCAGAATCTTCAGACAATCTGTCTCTGGATCAAAATCAGCCGCAAACCGATAGACAATCTCATCTACATAGGCTGAAAACGCTTCTGATAAATGGCGTTCTGCATAATAAAGTGTCTTATGCCTGGAAATCACATATTCAATATCGCTCTGCGTAAAAGACCGAATCGTGATCACATCATTGGCATCAGACAGTTTGTTCCTGATCAATACCATGGCGTCCAAAATTGCTCTGCAGTCCGCATCCTCTAATTTTTGAAAAAGCATTTTGATCTGGTTACTCTGAATATCGCTCAGACGATTGAACTCTTTCCGCCCCAGTTCAGTTAACTGGATATATCGAATTCTGCTGTCTGTTTTGGAAACCGCTTTCTCGATCAGACCATTTTTTTCAAATTTCCCGATCATCCGGCTCATATAACTCCGGTCAATATGCAGTCTCTGTATCAGGATATTCGCCGTACATCGCTCCGTCTTGCTGATCTCCAGAAGCACGTCCTTTTCCGTAAGCGAATAACCCGCCCCCAGGATCGCCTCATCGATCTGTTTGCACAGATATAGATAAACTTTATTGAATCCCTGAACATCTGCGATCTGATCCTGTGTAAACATCTATATCACCTGTCTTTCCCTCTTTTTCATTCCATAGTGTAAATCCTAAAATAAAGATTCCTCCAAGCATCTGGATCAAAGACATGCTCTCTCCCAGAAGAACCACTGAGATAAGCACTGCAACCAGCGGATCGATATAACTAAGTATGGATGCTTCCTGACCACTCAAATCTTTCAGCGCTGAAAAATACATGCAATAAGTAACTCCCGTATGTACAAATCCCACAGTCAGAAGGCAAGTCAGTCCAAGACCTCCCAGCCCTGCAAGATGGATCCCTCCGGTCAACGCCACATAAGGAATCAATATCAGGATCGCTGCAAAAAACTGAAGCAGCGTACGATGGATTCCTGTAACTCCCCGGATAAATTTATTAAGCACAATAACCGCTGCATAGAAGGCTGCCGCTCCCAATCCAAAGAGGATTCCCATCAGATCATTTCTTCCCTGTCCCAGACTACTGACGCCGATGATCATTACCAGCCCCAGCGTCGACATGGCAAAACAAAGAATCTGTTTTCCCGTCAACTTCTCATGAAACAGGAAAGGACATACCAATGTCACCAGGACCGGTGCAAAATAATAACTCAGAGTCGCAATGGAGATTGTCGTATAACGATAGGATTGAAATAGCAGGATCCAATTGACTCCCATCGCAATCCCTGATAGTATCAATAATGGAACTTCTTTCCTTATCGCACGAATCTCTATCTTCTGTCCGGTAATGAACAGGTAGACCACGATCAAGCCTGCCGCCAACACGGCTCTGTACAATGCCAGTTCCCCGGAACTTACCGGAATATTTCTTGTAAAAATCCCCAGAGTTCCAAAAATAGCCATCGATATGCCAAGCAAAAACCGAGCGCTTATATGCAGATGTCTCATATTTTCACCTCACGATATTTTTTGTGGACTTCGTCCACTTCTTTATACTATCACACTTTGTGGACTCTGTCAACTAACAAAAAACTTTGTAACGAAATAAAATTATTGGGTACTAACAATTGTAAAGGAGATGTTAAACAATGGATAAAAACCTTCCATGCTATATAATTACCGACTTATTACCCTTCTATCAAGACGATGTTCTTTCAGAAGAGACAAAACAAGATATAGATAAGCATATCAGCGAATGTGAAGAATGTAAAAAGATTATGGAGAATATGAAAATGCAGATTAATACACCATCTGCAAAAAATGAAATAACGAACAATCCCTTCAGAAAAATAAGAAGTTATCAGAAAATGCAGACCGTTCTAGGGGCAGTTATCACATTCTTTATGGGAATGTGTCTTCCTATTGTAAGATCCATGATTACCATTTTCAGATATGGCGAGATTCCGGATTATTATCTTGCCAGACTAAAGATCACGTGGCAGATCGGGTTACTAAAGATGCTCCTTTCAGGTTTCATCGTATGTGTACTATATCTCATGGCTGTATTTCTTATGAAAAAGTTGGTTAGCAGACACAGATAGGGAATCAGGGGCAGTTATACAATCTGCCCCTATAGTGTATCCATCAGCACCACGCAACTTTTTCTAATGATAAATTCATTATACAAACTTCATCTTTCATAATGCGTCCACATACGAATAATCTTTACATAACCTTCATAGACAATATCTTCATGCGTGTTTGGTTCTTCTATAACCTGGAATACGATCCTATGCTGAATATTAATTCTTCTCGAACAGTAGCCCTGTAAATTTCCTACCAGTTTTTCATAAGCCGGAGGATTCTGAAACGGATTCTTTCTCATAATCTCAATCAATTCTCTGGCTTTTTTATCCAATCCGCAAGATTTCAGATTCTTAATGTCTTTAACAGCCTGTTTCGTATAAATAATCCTGTACATTACCAGTCCACCTCTGATTCATCAAGGCATTCAGAAATATCTGTATTTCCTCCTTCAATGATCGATTCTGTCATACCCGGAACAGACATCAGATACAGAGTTTCTTCAATGGCTTTCCAGTCTTCCTCGCCAATCAGAACCGCATTTTTCCCTCTGGCATTGGTGATAGTTACCGGAGTGCTATTTGCATTTACCTCTTGTATCAACTGGTAAATATTCTCTCTGGCTTTCGTTGCTGTAATCGCTGTCATAAGACCACCTCTTTTTTCTTTATTGTAACGTACGTCTAAGCGTTCGTCAAGAAATTTTCTTTTTACGCATGGACCTGACACCCAAGAACGCAAACAGCAGCGCCAAAACAAACCATACAATGGTACTTTTCCTTATCTTCATTTCCTCATACATCCTATCCGAACGGTCGCCGCGGCGACCTCCTTTTCTGCTTTCATACTTTTACCCAAGGATCGCAGCAACGCTTCCGACCAGGAGCACTACGAAAAGTCCACTTAAGGCTATTCCCAAACCGCCCAGCATTCGGAAACTCTTAAATAGTGAGCATCGCTTGCCATTCTCATCTTGCTCCTTAAGCCTCAATACAGATAGCATACTAAGTTTTCTTGAAACTCTGGTTCCGATTTTTTTCTTCTTCCCGCTACTTGCTTCATAGAGGATCGGATGATCATATACATCCTTTCTTACACCTTTGGCAAAATAGATGATGGCGATGAATCCTGCAAAGATGTACCATGCCGCGCCGTACTGCGGGCGAAATCCATCCATAAAGTCCCGAGAAGTATCCGATATGTTAATCATCTGAATGACCGACGCAATGATCAGCGGAAGAAAGACGGTTACAGCCACATTGATGATCATGGACAATATCCTCGCCGGAGTATAAAAACGTATCTTCACAGGAACCTCTTCCCCTTGCCGGTTCTTCTCGTAAAATACCGGTGTATTATCATAAGGATTTTTCAGGATATCCTTTCCTTCCTCTATCTTGAGTTCCCCTTTTTCCCGCTTCGCTTTTGCCGCCTCACTTCTAAGCGTTACCCTCCGGATCAGAGAACGCCTGCCCTCACCCATAATGCTGAAAAAAATCGCCGCAAACACGAATGCAAACAGGCACATCGTATAAATCTCAAAATGGTAAGGGATCGACAGAAGAATTGTGGCGATCAGGGTATACACAAGGGGCTCTATGATCCATGGATTGGATCTTTCCTTTCTGTTTTTAGATACCGCGATCCGTCCGGTCTGTCCGTTCATCACTGCGGTCAGCCTTCCGCTCTTGATAAAATAGACCGGTAAAAGCGCTGTAATTCCCATAAGATTTTCACAACTCGTCTCGATGTCAACGCCGCTGGTCTGCATCACCCGCTCCACTTCAGGCAAGAAATCCGCCGCCGTTTCATCCAGTACACATTTTTCTACCTGTTCTCCTGTCATATTACTGAGTTTCACATTCTGTCCTGCCACATAGCCATACTCAAAGGGTCTCATGGCTGTCCAGTCAAAAGGCTCCATCTCGTCAAGCACGCTGTTGTCAAGCTGATCAGACGTGCTGACAGCTGTTCCCTCCAGATATCCTGCGCACTGATATTTACGCTCACTTCCGTCCCGGCTGATTTTTGCATATACCGGACCTCTCACCAACTGATAAGGGAGATAATACCCCTTAAATTGTCCCATATTGGAGACAACCGCCCGCCCCTCCGGAGTCTTTTCGTGTTCATGTCCCCATGCAAGCATCCTTTTTCTCGCTTCTTCGGCAGTGATGAAGAAAGGAATGATCATGTCCGGCAGTTGTCCCTCATCCGTAAACTCTGCCCTTATCAGCTTGCTTCCGCAGAAATCACAGGTTTCCGACGCATCTCCTCCTTGAAAAAGGATTCGCGCGCCGCAAGATGCGCAGCAGTACTCGGCTGGTCTTTCTCCTGTTTCGGATGATTTCTGACTCTCCTTATTCAAGGTTCTCCACGTGGCGACATCCTTCTTCGCTTCCTGGATTCCGCTGATCTCTCCGCAGTTTTTACAGCGGTAAGTCTGGCCGATGATATCAAATCCCACGGGAGAACCACAGTTTTTACAATAGATCCGTAATGGGTTCATATTCACGCCCCCTTATAGAATCAATAATTAAATTCAATTGATTTTATCATATTCATAACTGCGTCTTCGTCCAACTGATCCGTACCGACAACCTGAACCAGCACCGGATGGTTATTCGCCACTGTGTAATAATTCATGCTGGTGCTATTGCCTTCATTCGCAAGATACTCCTGTTCGCCGATCTGTATTTTTGTATATGTCTGTACATGGTAGGTATCTTTCGCCTCAAAATCCGCCAACATCATATCCAACGTATATTCCTCTCCGTTAACATAGGAAGGACATCTCATCTCCCAGGTACCGTCCTCCGAATCCTTGTTAGAGCCATCGATCAATATACGTCCCCCGCCGTCCTCTTCCTTCTCCATACTGATCTTCTCTACTCCGTCTTTCGCTTTTGTGACATAATCCGGAATATTCAGCGGTTCTACGGAAATCGCCCCACTGTCTGTGGCGACACGTTCCACGACAGGTTCCTCAGCGGGCTCTTCCACTTCTTCATCGTCTGCGTCAACCTGTTCTGCTGCCTCTTTGTCCTCTTTATCGACTTCCTTGCTTCCTCCGCAGGCTGTAAATGCCAGCGCTATTGCCGTCACCATAACTGCCGTCAATAATCTTTTTAAATGTTTACTCATACTCATTTCCCTCCTTTACGAAAGTCTGAAATGCCATGCTCACCAAAGAT
>CAYOSJ010000075.1:0-11315 GCA_964406595.1 uncultured Dorea sp. | reverse complement strand
TCGGCACAGGAGCACCTCCTTATTTAATTTTCATTGTACAAATACAACACTTAAATTCTATACTTTTTTTGTATGAATGTCAAGCACCAGTTACTCTGCCGCACGCTTTATATCGTCGTAGGAAAACCCTTTTCTCACAAGATATGCCATAATCTTCTGTTTTTCCTCATAAGATGCCTCTTCCGGGCAGTAATGACGTTTTTCCATGATCTTTCGGATCGCCTCTGCAGAATCCTCCTTTTCATAACATTCTTCCATTGCCCGTTCGATGTCTTCCCGGGATACCCCTTTCTCCTTAAGGAGCATCTCAAGTTCCAGCCTGCTCTTCTTATTCTTACGGCTCTGTATAAAACTTTCTGCATAGTTCAGGTCATTCACATAACCAAAAGATTTTACATAGGAAAGCGCCTCTTCCACAATATCTCCGGGATATCCTCCCTGTGTTAACTTCATCCTAAGCTGTGATTCCGTACGTCCCATATCATTTAACAGGTGCATGGCACGAAGCTTTGCCCGTTTCATTAAAATCTCATCATGGATCTTATCATAATCCTCCTTTGAGATTTCCTTTCCTTCTTTTACCTGATAGCGAGACAGCTCGCCTTTGTATAACACAAAAGCGAACTGCCCGTCTATGTACACCTTATATTTTGTCTTCGTCACAGCCTCTGTCTTTGTGACTACCATGAACTACTCCTCTTCTTTCGGGACGATCCCGTCAAAATTATAATGCTCACGGATCTTTGCATCCAGTGTCTCCATCACTTCCGGGTGCTCTGAGAGGTACGTCTTCGCATTCTCCCGTCCCTGTCCGATCTTATCTCCATTATAAGCAAACCATGCCCCGCTCTTGCTTACAAATCCCAGGTTCACCGCAAGATCAAGGATATCTCCTTCCCTGGAGATCCCTTTCCCGAACATAATGTCAAACTCTGCTTCTTTGAACGGAGGGGCGATCTTATTCTTTACGATCTTCACACGAGTCCTGTTTCCAACCATCTCACCGCTCTGCTTCAATGTCTCGATTCGTCTTACATCCATACGGATAGAAGAATAAAACTTAAGAGCGCGTCCTCCGGTTGTTGTCTCCGGATTGCCAAACATAACGCCGACTTTTTCCCGGAGCTGATTGATAAAGATCACCACACAGTTGGATTTACTGATCACCGGCGTCAGTTTCCGAAGCGCCTGGGACATCAGCCTTGCCTGAAGACCTACATGGGAATCTCCCATATCTCCCTCGATCTCCTGCTTTGGAACCAGCGCCGCCACGGAATCGACAACGATAATGTCTAATGCGCCTGAGCGCACCATCGTCTCCGTGATCTCCAGCGCCTGATCTCCACTGTCCGGCTGGGAAATATAGAGTTCATCAATATCAACGCCGATATTCTTCGCATATACAGGGTCAAGAGCGTGCTCCGCATCAATAAACCCTGCGATCCCTCCTCTTTTCTGAACTTCGGAAATTATATGAAGCGCCACCGTCGTCTTACCGCTGGACTCCGGTCCGTATACTTCCACGATACGTCCCTTCGGAACTCCTCCCAGCCCCAGCGCAATATCCAGGCTCAGGGAACCTGTCGGTATCGTCTCTACAGCAACCCGCGCAGCCGGATCACCGAGCTTCATGATCGTTCCCTTCCCATAATCTTTCTCTAACTTCGCTATCGCAGCATCCAATGCTTTTTTCTTATCGTCACTACCTGCCATTATAAATTCTCCTTTTCATTACCGAACGAATGTTCGCCGTCTGTTTATTATAGTATTATACTTATTTCAAAATGTCAATAGCAAAATAATGAAAATAATCAGAAAATGTTTCCCTCTATGCAAACTCACTGTAACACGCAGAAGTCAAAACGTCAAATAAAATATCCGCATAGAAAAAACCTTTTCAGAAGTTCCCGAAAGCATCTCCTGATATCTCTCTCTTCAACCGTCTCAAGCACTGTCAGCGGATACCGCGCCACTTCCTGCCCTTCCAGGACATAGATCACCTCTCCGGCCAGCGCCCCCTTTTTCACCGGAGCCTGAAGTTCTTCCGTTTTCTGTATCTGAATTTCCACATCTTCATCTGCACGAAGAAGAAGCCGAAGTTCCTCATCTGCTTTTGCAAGACCTGCTTTCGCTGTGCAGTCCTTTTGGTAAATATTTTTCTTATTCACGCCGCCTTTCACCGGCACTTCCATTTCCGGGACTTCCTCCCACACATTCCGGTAATCATAATTGGAAAGCCCATACTCCATAAGCGTGCGGGTATCTCTCCATTTATAATTCCTGTTATCTGGCCAGCCGCAGGCAAGAAGTGCAACGATATAAGTTTCCCCATTTTGACTTAACGCTCCCACATAACAGTATCCTGCGTCAGCAGTAAATCCCGTCTTCCCGGTCAGCGCCCCCTCCATCATACCCAAAAACGCATTGTGGTTACTGCAGGAAAAACTTCGATCCCCCGCCACATTGGAAAACTGATAATCCTTCATCTGCGTGATCGCAAGAAACTCTTCTCTCTTCGGCGATTCTGTGATACAATACCGCATGATCCGGGCAAGATCTGCCGCTGTCGTAGAATGTACGCCGCCTTCATCTTCCCCATCAAGTCCATTGGGTGTTACAAAATGCGTGTCATGACACCCCAATTCCTCTGCTTTCTCGTTCATCAGCGCAGCAAATGCTTCCACACTTCCGCTGATTCCTTCTGCCACGAGAACTGCACTGTCATTATGGGATTCCAACATAAGAGAATACAGGAGATCTTCTATATAATATTCTTCTCCCACACGCACCCCCAGATGCACCTCCGGCTGCGACGACGCTTCTTCCGATACCGTCACCGTCTCTCCTTCGGTCTTATTTTCCAGCGCCAGGATACAGGTCATGATCTTAGTCGTACTTGCCATAGGTCTTGGCACATCTTTTTCTTTTCCAAACAAAATACGCCCACTGTCAGCGTCCATAAGAACCGCCGACCGGGCATACAGATTGTTCGGCTCGTCTGCTTTCTCCTCTGCCTGTACCGGAAGTGCTGCGCTTTTTCCCCAGAACAGGCTTACCTGCATCGCCAGCAGACACAGCCAGGTTACCATGTTTATTCTCATTCTTTTTTTGCTCATGTCACACACCCGATTGTCATATCCCTACAATCTATGATGCATTTCTTCTTATTATACATTCAGCTTCAACTGGATCTCTTCTTCGGCTTCTTCCTTAAAACTCTCCATCTGCTCAGGGTTCATACTCGGAAGTTCCTCAATAGAGTGGATGCTGAATCTTCGAAGGAACTCTTCTGTCGTTCCAAAAAGGATCGGTTTTCCCGGTGCATCCAGCCTTCCCACTTCGCACACCAGATTATATTCCACTAATTTATTCACCGCATGGTCAGACTTCACGCCACGGATCTTCTCTATCTCAAGTTTCGTTACCGGCTGCTTGTACGCCACGATGGAAAGTGTCTCAAGAAGAACATCGGTAAGTACGTATTTCCGCGGCTGATTGGCAATACGGATCAAATACTCATACATCTCTGTCTTTGTGCACATCTGAAAGGAATCTTCCAGTTCGATGATCCGCACACCACGATCCTCGGCTTCGTACTTATCCTGTAACTGATGGATCAATTTCCTTGTAGTTTCCTCATCATGTTCGATTGCCGCGGCAATCTTATGAAGTTCCACGGACTCGCCCATGGTAAATAAGATCGCCTCTATAATTCCTTCTAATTTACTAATCTCCACTTGTTCCATATACCTTTCCCGCTCTCATATCTGTATCCGGTCGGACATCCCATATCTCAGATGCCTGACTGGTATACGTTTGATGTGATCACAATATCGTCAAAAGGCTGCTCCTGCGATATGCAGATCACTCCTTCTTTTATAAGCTGCAGAACCGCCAAAAAAGTAACCACGATCTGTACCTTTGAACTCTGTTTTTCAAGAAGTTCCCGAAAACCAAATGCCTGATGTCCACCGGCATACATGGTCACATATTCCAGTTTTTCCGGAAGCGTCACTTCTTCCTTTTCAAGTTTTCCAAATTTACTGCGCACAGGATCTATCTTATCCACCTGCCGCTTCATTACATCTTTGAAAATGTAATTCAGTTTCGACAGAGTAAGATCTCCCAACAATGCATCCATATCTACCGGCGGCACATATCCAAGAACTTCCTCGGGAATCGTCGGCTTCTTATATAAAGAACGTTCCCCCTCCACCTGACGGTCTTTCAGTTCATAAGACATGTACTTATACATCTTGTACTCCAGAAGTTGTTCCACCAGTTCCTGTCTCGGGTCTTCTTCCTCACCGTCCTCATTCATTTCTTTCGGAAGGAGCATCCTGCATTTGATGTCCAGCAAAGTTGCCGCCATGACAAGGAACTCGCTCATCACATTTAAGTCTTCCTTTTCCATGGCCTTTATATATTCCATATACTGATTGGTGATCTCCACGATCGGAATATCGTAAATGTCTATTTTATTTTTATCGATCAAGTGCAAAAGCAGATCAAGCGGTCCCTCAAACACCTGTAATTTCACCGGAATTCCCATGTCTGTTCCTCACATAAGTTTGTCGTAACTTAACTATTATACAAGATTTCCTCCCGTTTCACAAGTATGAAATTCCAGCACGATCACTTCCGCCGGGTTAAAAAGACGCACCGGAATAGTATGGCTGCCAAGCCCTCTGCTTACTACCACCGTCTGTCCGTTTTCCTCGTAACATCCGCCTGAATACCGGGGAAATAATTTGAATCCCGGGGAGACAATGCCGCCTAATCCGGGGATCCTCACTATACCGCCATGGAAATGTCCCGACAGCACAAGGTCTGCCCCCCATTCCAGGTACTCTTTCATATATGTGGGATTATGTGCAAGGAGTATTTTATAGTAGTTCTTTTCGCCACCACTCCTTCCGACACATGACTCCAGCATTCCCTGTGTCAATTCTCTTTTTTTGAATCGGGTAAAATGATTCCTTGGGATCTCAAGTCCGGTCAGCCTTAACCTGGCGCCTCTTAAAGAAATCTCTTTCGATTCATTTTCCAGAAAATGCACGCCTGCATCAGCCAGTTCTTTTTTATATCTCACATAGACGTCCCCATATTCTCCGGGGTGCTCCTTCATGCGCTGTTCGTGATTACCATTGGCATAATAAACCGGGCAAAGGTCTGTAAGTGCTGTCACAAATTCCACCACCGCACTGCAGTCTTGTCCTTTTTTCCCCACAAGCATATCTCCGCCGATCAAGATCATGTCTGGCGTTTCCTTTCGGATCCGCGCAAGAAGCCTTCTATTTTCCCTGCCATATCTCTGATTGTGAAGGTCGCTTAAGAACAAAACCCTTGCTCCTTCCGCTCCCTTTAATCTCTCTGACGCAATCCCATAACAGGTTACGCAGAATGTATAATGCTCTCTTATCACTTCTATTAAGACAGCCACCAGCAATACTGCCAGTACCTCGACCATTATTTTCACAGATCTCTCCTTATCCCTCTTATGTCTGTTACAAATGCTTCATACAATTCCCTGATATTTTCATACGCGTGATCCGGTGGATATTCTGTACTTTTCAGATCCTCTGCTTTCGCCTCTCCCGTATACACAAGCGCCGTCTCTACGCCCGCATTCCTGCCGCAGGCAATATCCGTATACAGGCGGTCTCCCACCACAAGTACCTCTTCGCTTTTCGCCTGCACCTGTTCCATGCACAGATGCACGATTCCCGCATCTGGCTTTCCCACATAGTGAGGCTCCCTGTCCGTAGTGACTTTCAGCATCTCACAGATGCCGCCGCAATCCGGCACGAATCCATACGCCACCGGGCACCGCAGATCCGGATTGGTCGCCACATAGTCCACTTCAGGACGAAACAACAATTCACAGGCTCCTTCGATCTTCTCATAGGAAAGTGTCCGGTCAAATCCCACTACCACACAGGCAATATCCTCTTCCACCTGCTCGCAGACAGATAACCCCCAACTTCTTAATTCCTCTACAAAAGACGGCGTCCCTACCACAAAAAGTTTCTTACCTTCATAATATTTTTTCAAATACTTGCACGCCGCATAAGAAGCCGTCATAAACTGATCCTCATCTGTGCGGATCCCCCATCTTGCAAATTTCTCTACATAGTCCTTCCGGCTCTTTGTTGAATTATTCGTAATATAAAAAGAACGCCCGCCAATGGAATCAATATAATGAAGCAATTCCCTGCTTCCTTCATACAAAGTATCGTCAATGGCAAGCGTCCCGTCAATGTCGAACAGAAAATATTTCTTATCTTTCAGCATCGCTATGCTCCTTTAATTTCCCTGCGCCTAACGAATCCTATCCGGGAAGCCGACTTTTTTCTGTACTTTACGCAAGGTCTTGCCCGCAAAGTACCCTGCTTTTTCTGCATTATTTTTAATAATACTGTCGATGTACGCCTTATCTTTTTCCAGACGCGCAACTTCTTCCTGCAAAGGTCTTAATACAGATACCACAGATTCACCGACCGCTATCTTAAAGTCACCATACCCTTTTCCATCAAACTCTCTGACTACCTCTTCCGGTTTCTTTCCGGTGCAGGCGCTGTAAATGTCAATCAGATTCTTCACTCCCGGCTGTTCGTCACGATATAAGATCTGTGCCTCTGAATCTGTCACCGCACGTTTACATTTCCGCATGATCGTATCCGGATCATCCATGAGATAAATGCTGGCATTCGGATTCTCATCGGACTTGGACATCTTCTTCGTCGGATCCTGAAGGCTCATGATCTTTGCGCCCACTTTGCCGATATATGCCTCCGGCACTGTAAACACATCACCGTAAATATTGTTGAAACGTTCCGCAATATCCCTTGTAATCTCCAGATGCTGCATCTGATCGATTCCGACCGGGACCACATCTGCCTGGAACAACAGAATATCCGCAGCCATCAATACCGGATATGTAAATAATCCTGCATTGATATTGTCTGCATGTTTCGCGGATTTATCCTTAAACTGCGTCATACGGTTCAACTCACCCATATAAGTAAAACAGTTTAATATCCATGCAAGTTCCGCATGGCCTGACACATGAGACTGATAATAGATACAGTTCTTCTGAGGGTCAAGTCCTGCCGCAATATATAACGTAAGAAGGGCTCTTGCTCTCTTCCTCAAAGTCGCCGGGTCTTGCCTTATCGTAATCGAGTGCATATCCACAACACTATAGAAACATTCATATTCATCACTTAACGTCACCCAGTTTTTTAAGGCTCCGAGATAATTTCCCAATGTCAGATTCCCTGTCGCCTGCATCCCACTGAATAACACTTTTTTATCATTAATCATTGCCTTATTCCTCCATTTATTAACATCTGAGAAATAGTATAACATATTTTGTACAAAATCGGAGAAGAAAATGTTATAATATTAGAAAACAGAAAAAAGGAGTTAAAAAACATGCAGAAAATCACAAGTTTCACCATAGACCATTTAAAACTTCAGCCGGGCGTCTATGTATCCCGCATCGATTATGTAGAAGGACATCCTGTCACGACCTTTGACCTTCGCATGACCAGCCCAAACGAAGAACCCGTCATGAACACAGCCGAGATGCACACCATTGAACATCTGGCTGCTACTTATCTTAGAAATCACGAAACATACGGGACAAAAACCATTTATTTCGGGCCAATGGGCTGCCGCACAGGCTTCTATCTCCTTCTCGCAGGCGAATATACCTCCAGAGATATCGTACCTCTGATGCAGGATATGTTCTCCTTTATCGCCGAGTTTAACGACGAAGTACCGGGCGCATCCGCCAAAGACTGCGGAAACTATCTGGATATGAATCTTCCGATGGCAAGATACCTTGCAAAGAAATATCTCCTTCAAGTGCTGAATGACATCAAAGAAGAACAACTCATATATCCCGAATAAGCAATCTGGGACGGGGTAATTTTAAAATTACCCCGTCCCAGATTCAATCTACACAACTTCTATCTGACACATCTTCATTGCCTCCAGCGCATTATCATGGCTTTCGGGTGTCACTCCGGCACAGCAGGCAGCATCCACGATCACCGGAATCTCCGGGAAGAATGCTTTCATGATCATCGCGTTTGATATGACACAGATATCGGTGCAAAGTCCCACCAATGTGATGGACTCGATCTCTTCTTGTTTTTTTACGGACAGTTCCATCTTGTATTCTTCCAGTTTATGCCCCAGATCGATGCTTCCAAAGGAAGGCTTATCCAAAATTTCCGATTCTTTTTGAACAGCCGCGATCTTCGGATGTAATTCCCATCCTTTGCTTCCTCTGATGCAATGCTCCACCGGAAGTTTGCGTCCTTCCTGGCTCTCAAGATAATCCTCCTCATGGGTATCTCTCGTATAGAACACTGTTCCGTCAAATGTCTGGATCTTTTCCACTACTTTTGGCACGATCGCCTCTGCTTCCTTTGTACCGAGGGCTCCGTCTATAAAGTCATTCTGCATATCTACAACAATCAGCACTTTCATCTTCGTCTGCCTCCATTCTCATTTTCTTATACTTATTATAGTACAACCTTTGTAGAAAACAACAGGATTCCTCCCACTTTCCAAATATTTTACAAAACAATCTTCTCCTTATATCTTGAATATCCAACACGGAATATGTCATAATAGAAGAAACAGCAAATGAAAGGGGTTACATAAATATGCCAGACGCTTACGCACATTACCGTTTTGGGAAGGAAGTATACGACTGCCTCCCATTTGTATACAGAAAACCACTGGAACAATACAGAGAATTATTCGACATCGGTCTTCACGGCCCGGATATCCTCTTCTACTATAGACCATTGTCCACCAATCCGATCAATCAGTTAGGATACGATTCTCACGAACAGCCTGCTTCAGGATTCTTCCGGAAAATGGCGGAACTCTATACACATACGGAAAATAAAGATGCTCTGAAAGCCTATCTCTATGGATTTATCTGCCATTTCGCGCTGGACAGCACCTGCCATCCTTACATCGAAAAAATGATCGCGAAATCCGGTTTCACCCACTCAGAAATAGAAACAGAACTGGAACGTTTCCTTATGGAGAAAGATAATCTGGATCCCATGCATTACATAAAGACTCAGCATATCCATGTCACATATAAAAATGCACAGGTGATCGCCCCCTGTTTTGAATCTCTGACACCGATGAACATCATAATTGCCTTAAAAAGCATGATCTGGAGTCTCAGACTTCTCCAGACGCCGGAAGAACAAGATTTCAAACGCAGCCTTATCGATCTGGCGCTTCGTATCAGCGGCCGCTATAGATCCATGCAGGGACTTATCATGAAACCGGAAGCAAATGAAGGCTGCAAAAATTACTGTATCCTCCTTGGCAAATTATTTACAGAAGCTGTAACGGTAGCCACTTCGCTGATTCAGCAGTATACAAATGTACTGGAAGGGAAAGCAGAACTTTCCTCAAGATTTGACCTGACTTTCGGCGCCGGAGAGCATTGGGAGCAGTTGTTGTTATAAATCAGTATCTAAAAGGATATTCACTTACGGGAAGGAATACCAATCATGAAATTCAAACTTAACTCACTGGAAAAAAAATGGATCTTATACGATGTGGGAAACTCGGCATTTACACTCCTTGTGTCCACGATCTTGCCGATATACTTTAACTATCTGGCAGACACAGCAAAACTCGAGCCTTCCACCTACCTTGCATATTGGGGATATGCCATCTCCTTATCAACGCTCCTTGTAGCGTTGCTGGCTCCGACCCTTGGTTCCATTGCCGATACAAAGAACTTTAAAAAGCGGCTGTTTACAGCCTCCCTTGTGATCGGAGTCGTAACCTGTGTACTTCTCGGCTCTACAGCATCCTGGCTTGTATTTTTGATCATTTTTGTCATTGCAAAAACGGCGTACTCTATGAGTCTTGTATTTTATGATTCCATGCTTCCTGACGTAACGACAGAGGCTCGCATGGACACCGTATCTTCCCACGGTTACGCATGGGGTTATATCGGGAGCTGTCTTCCATTTATTCTCTCTCTTATCATTGTGTTAAATGCAGAGAATTTCGGATTATCCATGCGTACCGCCATGCTCCTTGCATTTATGATCACCGGCCTGTGGTGGTTCCTGACCTCTTGCCCACTCCTTTTCAGTTACAGGCAAGTTTATTACGCCGATGCCGGAAAACATGTGATCCGCAACAGTTTTTCCCGTCTTGGAAGATCGTTGAAAGAAATCTACCATGATAAAAGAATCTTCTTTTTCCTGCTTGCATTCTTTTTCTATATTGACGGTGTATATACGATCATTGATATGGCAACCGCCTACGGAACTTCTCTCGGGCTTGATACGACCGGACTTTTACTTGCACTTCTTCTGACTCAGATCGTAGCGTTCCCATTCGCATTGATTTTTGGCCGGCTGTCCAAGAAAATGAATTCTGCCAGATTGATTCAGATCTGTATCGGTGCATACCTGTGCATTACTCTGTATGCCATCCAATTAGACACCCAGTTTGATTTTTGGGTACTGGCAGTATGTGTCGGTATGTTCCAGGGCGCGATCCAGGCGCTTTCCCGCTCTTACTTCGGCAAGATCATCCCGGCAGAAAAATCCGGAGAATACTTTGGACTTATGGATATCTGTGGAAAGGGCGCATCTTTCTTCGGAACATTCCTTGTATCCTTTATCAGCCAGATAACCGGAAGTCCCAGCGCCGGTGTCGGCTCTCTGTCCGTAATGTTCCTGATCGGTTTCTTCTTATTTAACAGGGCAGAGAAGATCCAAAAACTATAATAGAACATATTAAAAAAAGAACCAGACTCATCATGAATCTGATTCTTTTTTTCTTGTCCAATATCCATTTATGTCAAATGAATGAATTAAGCAAGTTTGCTTTTTGCAAGTTCTGCTACTGTTGCAAATCCTTCTGCATCATTAACTGCCATCTCTGCAAGCATCTTTCTGTTCATGTCAACGTTCGCCAGTTTTAAACCGTGCATCAGTCTGCTGTAAGATAAACCATTCAATCTTGCAGCAGCGTTGATACGTGCGATCCAGAGCTGACGCATCTGACGTTTGCGCTGTTTTCTTCCTGCGTAAGAAGATGTAAGTGCTCTCATAACAGACTGTTTTGCAACTCTGTACTGTTTTGAACGTGCTCCTCTATATCCTTTTGCCAACTTTAAAGTTCTGTTATGTCTTTTTTTAGCGTTCAGTCCGCCTTTAATTCTTGCCATGTCTTATTCCTCCTTCATATTCCTATCTTACAGATACGGTAATACTTTCTTCATATTCTTTACATTTGTAGCATCTGTA
>CAYOSJ010000074.1:0-11383 GCA_964406595.1 uncultured Dorea sp. | reverse complement strand
AGATTACTGAAAAGAGCGGTGTCATCACAGACTATTGGACGGACAATCTTTTGGAATTGATTTTGCGTAAAGGAAACCTTAATAAGGCGTATAAGTAGGTAAAGCCAAACAAGGGAAGTAGTGGAATTGACGGAATGCAGGTAGATGAACTTCTGCCCTACCTAAGAGAAAACCAGGGCGCCCTAATCCAAAGGATAAGGGAACAGTCGCCAGTTAGGATTATCCTTTACTACAGTATATCTGGGCATGAATAAGACGATCGAAGAATTGGGAATTACCGCTTACTCCAATTTTATAGCACCAGTTTCAGATTCGAATGAACAGCAGAAAATGGCAACAGATACGCATGAGTATTGTGGCTATACGATTTTGAACTGTCTGAATGAGATCATTCCGGATTGTACGCCTGAGGGAACCAGTCAGTTGTTCCTGACTACATTCTACTTTGGTAATGGGTGGGATGATGTGACCGCGGAGGAATATGAGAAACTGAAGAATGAGACTGCTCTTAAGATGATTGAAGACTGTGAAAAGGCATTGGGCATTGAGATCAAACCATACATTGAGGAGATTGTGATTGCCTGCCCGCCTACATTCGCCAGATACCTGAATACACCAGAGGGAACTCCTTACGGATATCAGATGAATCAGTGGGATTCATTCATTCAGAGAATGCATGCGCGTAAAGAAGAAACATTCATTGATCATCTGCATTTTGTAGGTGCGGCAACTCACCGTGGTGATGGGTACAGCAGTGCTTACCTGTCCGGATTAGATGCCGGTAAAGATATTGTCCGTGCAGAAAAAGAGAAAGGAGGCATTGTACGATGAGTCAAACATTGCAGAATTGAATCTGAATACGTTTAAAGAAACTGCGGCAGACCGTCAGAGAAGGATCGATGAGGCTTCGAATAAACCGCTTCGCAAAACATTTCCTGTCAATGAGCTGGCGAAGAAACTTCATCCGAACCGTCAATATATGAAAGTCACTGAAGTGGAACAGTTAGCTTCTGATGCGAAAAGGTTCCGTCTGGTTCCGGATCCGGAGAGGGGAACCGTTGAATGTGCATTGTTTAAGTCCGGTCAGTATCTGAATGTATTTCTTGATATTGACGGTATGAAAGTAAACAGGGCTTATTCGATTTCTTCTTCTCCGAAAAATGCAAGAGAAGGATTCTATGAATTAACGATCAAGAGTGTTGATGGTGGTCTTGTTTCCAATTATGTCTTTGATAATTGGAAAGTTGGGGATGAAGTTGAAATATCCGGTCCGACGGGCTTCTTCACTTATTCTCCTATTCGCGACGCCAAAACAGTGATTGGTATCGTCGGCGGAAGTGGCATTACGCCATTTTTGTCAATGGCTCATGCTTTGGCAGATGGGGATGAAGATTTCAACCTTGTCTTACTCTATGGAAGCAGAAAAGCAGATATGATTCTTTATAAAGAAGCATTTGACGAACTTGCAGCTAAGAGCGATAAGATTAAAGTTGTGCATGTATTATCGGATGAAGAAGCAGAAGGTTATGAACATGGTTTTGTGACTGCCGGGATCATTAAAAAATATGCTCCGGCGAATGAGCCATATTCCGTATTCATGTGCGGTCCACAGGCAATGTACACATTCGCAGACAAAGAACTGGCAACAATGGACATTGAAAGAAAATATATCCGTCACGAATTATTTGGCGAAGTTCACAATCCTGCTTCTCTGGAAGATTATCCGGGCTGTGACCAGGCAACGGTAAAAATCACGGTTACAATCAGGGATACGACAAAGACTGTCACAGGAAATGCGAATGACTCTATCCTGCAGACATTAGAAAAGAATGGTATCGCCGTACCAACACGCTGCAGAAGTGGTGAATGCGGATTCTGTCATTCAAGACTTTGCTCAGGAAAAGTATATGTTCCTAAGACGGTTGACGGCAGAAGACTTGCGGATCTCAAGTATGGATATATTCATCCATGTGTGACATTTCCACTTTCTGATGTCGAGATAGAGGTTCCGGCAGATAAATAATCTGATTAGTTCTATGTAAACTCTAAATGAACTATATCCTCTTGGATTGATGTTAAAATAAATATCAATTCAGGAGGATTTTTTATGAGTAGGTTTTAATGATTCTTTCTGCAATCTCCCTTTTGGATACACAAGTGTCCATAGCATGCTTTTCTATATAGCGGTGTGCTTCAGGTTCTGTCATGTGCAATTCGCTCACAAGAAGTATTTTCGCGCGGTTTACAATACGGATCTCTTCCATGCGTTCTTCAACCGAAAGTGTTTTCTTTTCTAATTTACGAAGCCGTTCTCTTGCACTGGCAAGCCAGCCGAGAGCCTGCGACAGGATTATCTTTGAAGTTGGTTTCGGAAGAGTGAATATGCCGTAAGAGACGGTTTTGTTATGTATTTCAGCGTGTATTTCAGTGCGGACGAGCAACAAAACGGCGGTTGTCACAGACCTGCAACAGTCAATGGCAAAACGAGTGCCGTTATCGTCAGGCAAAGGAGCGTTAATGATAACAAAATCAAAACTTCGCTCGGAAAAACGTCGTTTTGCTTCGCTGACATTTGAGGTGAAGCATACCGGTTGATAATCGGATGGCGGCAGTAACTCGCGTGCAGCATTATTAAAGGATTCCGACGACGAAACCAAAAGAACGCTGTAACTTTTTGATTCCAGGTTCATTTGCCCCTACCCCTTTCAAGTTGGTTTATGTGGATCTATTGATTGCAGTATATTCGCAGTACCTTTTCGGGAATATGTGCTTTAATAAAATCACTGCCCTTTGCAATAGCACAGGATTCCATTAAAGTTTGCGGAATTCTTTTAAATTGTTTTAATGTTTCCTCATCAGCATGAAACAAATTTATATCGGCTGACGGTATAAGTTCCGTTTTGTTTTTCAGACCTTCCAAAGCGGCATAGATAATCAATGCAAAGGCAATATATGGATTGGCTGATGGATCAGGTGAACGTAGTTCGGCACGCTTTCCTGATTCAGGAGAAGCCGGAATACGAACAAGCTGAGAACGGTTTTCTCTCGACCAGGAAATATATGCAGGAGCCTTATTTTCACCAAAGCGGGCATAAGAATTCTCTGTCGGGTTAAGGAATGCCGTCATTTCGCAGATACGGTTTAATACCCCCGCGATCATATAGTGCATATTTTCAATATTATTTGCAGGGGATACCGAAACATTTACATGGAAACCGTTGCCGGGTCTGTTTTCGAGCGGTTTGGGCGAAAAATCCACATAAAGTCCGTTTCGGCGAGCCGTTGTCTTAACAACTGTCTGAAAGGTCATTGTATTATCTGCGGCAGAAAGCGGGTCAGAATAGCGGAAGTCAATCTCATTTTGCCCCGGGCCTTCCTCGTGGTGAGAGGATTCAGGTTTAATTCCCATTTGTTCAAGTGTTAAACAGATTTCACGGCGAATATTTTCGCCTTTGTCATCAGGAGCCAGATCCATATACCCTGCTTCATCATAAGGGGTTTTGGTAGGCTTGCCGTTTTCGTCAAGCAGGAACAGATAAAATTCCTGCTCTGCGCCGAAAGCAAAGGAATAGCCTTCTTTTTGAGCATCTTCAACAGCTTTTATAAGTATGCCCCTTGTATCACATTCGAAAGGTGTTCCGTCAGGATAAGTGATGTATGTAAACATACGCACAACCTTACCGTGTTCCGGTCTCCAGGGCAGGAACATAAGCGTCTCCGGTTCGGGGTGCAAAAGCAGATCTGAATGGGTTTCATCGCCAAAGCCTGTAATGGCAGACGCATCAAATGCTATGCCGTATTCAAAAGCACGGGAAAGCTCCGATGGCATAATCGCAATATTTTTTTGTTTGCCGAACACATCACAGAAAGCAAGACGAATGAATTTTACGTCCTCTTCTTCTACAAACTGCATAACCTCTTCCTTTGAATACTTCATAAACGATACCTCTTTCTTTTAATTTGCCACATACATTTGCTTATAGGGATTGTTACTGTCAGGTGAAGCAACAGTAAAGGGCGAATTTAGTATTTCATCTTTATCATAACCGAATATCTCAGCATACTCAGTAATCTGCTCTGTGATGGCTTTCATATCTTCTTTTGTAGCTTTTTTCAAACATACATTTTCCGGGAAGATATCCGGGGGCACTTCACCACGAAAATAGACATTCCCGCCGTGCATTCCGGTACAGGGGAAATTGCTGACGAGTTTGCCATTGGAATTCAGCCCTAATACGATGATAATGCCGCCAGCTTGATATTCACCTAAGAAACTGCCTGCCGAACCGCCGATGATCATAAGTGGAACTTTATTCTTATATCGCTTCATGTGAATACCTGCTCTGTATCCTGCGTTGCCTTTAATATAGATCTTGCCGCCACGCATAGCATATCCTGCGACATCTCCTACATTTCCATGAATGATGATCGCACCGTTGTTCATAGTGTCGCCAACCGCATCCTGAGCATTGCCCTTTACGGTGACAGAGGCGCCATTTAGATAAGCGCCCAGAGCATTGCCGGGGATTCCCTCAATAGTAATATTTTTATCCTTCATGCCGGCGGCGATAAAGCGTTGGCCTGAACAATTTTTTAATGTGACGGTGTTTTCACTCTCACGTAATTTTTGGTTAAGAACATTAAAATTAAGACCTGTTGCATCTAATAACATAATATATACCACACTTCCTGATTTTTTTCTATGGATTTTGGGAGAAAACGCAAATTTACTCTCCTGCGTGTGAGATACCGAGTATCTCAAGTTCCTTTTCGCTAAGTCCTATTCCACGGAGCATCAGGCGGTTGCCGCGAAGAGCCTCGATGGAGTTGATACCCATACCACCCATAAGTTCTTTGATCTCGTGACGCCAGGCGGTCATAAGATTGACAAGATGCTCTTTGCCAGTTTCGGGATCAAGCCGTTTTACAAGTTCAGGTCTTTGTGTGGCGATCCCCCAGTTACAATTACCCGTCTGGCAGGTACGGCAAAGATGACAACCGAGAGCAAGCAGTGCAGCTGTGGCAATATAGCAGGCGTCTGCGCCTAAAGCGACTGCTTTTACAATATCAGAAGCCGAGCGGATACTGCCGCCGGCAATCAGGGATACATGATTTCGGATCCCCTCGTCTCTAAGTCTTTTATCGACAGCGGCTAAAGCAAGTTCTACCGGAATTCCCACATTATCACGGATTCTTGTAGGTGCGGCGCCGGTTCCTCCCCGAAAACCGTCGATCGCGATAATATCGGCGCCGCTCCGGGCAATGCCGCTGGCAATGGCAGCAATATTGTGAACTGCCGCAACCTTTACGATAATCGGCTTTTGATATTCGGTTGCTTCTTTTAAAGAGTAAACAAGTTGTCTTAAATCTTCGATTGAATAAATATCATGGTGAGGTGCAGGAGAAATGGCGTCACTGCCCTCTGGGATCATACGGGTGCGGGAAACATCGCCAACGATTTTCGTTCCTGGCAAATGTCCGCCGATACCGGGCTTGGCGCCCTGACCCATTTTGATTTCTATTGCGGCGCCTGCCTTTAAATAATCTTCGTGAACGCCAAAACGACCAGATGCAACCTGAACAATGGTATTTTCACCGTAAACATAAAAGTCCTCGTGAAGTCCGCCTTCGCCGGTGTTATAGTAGATACCGAGTTCTTCTGCTGCCGCGGCAAGAGATTTATGCGCATTGTAACTGATAGAGCCGTAACTCATAGCCGAAAACATGACAGGCATTGAAAGTTCAAGTTGAGGAGACAGGTTAAACTTGATTTTTCCATGTTCATCTCGTTCAATTTTTTCAGGCTTTTTACCGAGAAACACCTTTGTTTCCATCGGCTCACGCAAAGGATCGATCGATGGATTAGTTACCTGAGATGCGTTGATAAGGATTTTGTCAAAGTATACAGGAAGGGGTTTGGGGCTCCCCATTGAGGACAAAAGCACGCCGCCGGAATTGGCCTGTTTATATATTTCTTTAATTGTATCTTCCTGCCAGTTAGCATTTTCCCTGAAAGTGCAGTCACTTTTTACGATCTTCAGTGCTCTTGTGGGACAAAGGCTCACGCAACGCTGACAGTTTACGCATCTCGTTTCATCAGATAACATAAGTCCTGTTTTGTCGTCAAAAGTATGTACTTCATTTGCACACTGTCTTTCACAGACACGGCAGGCAATACATCTGTTTTCGTTTCTTATTACTTCAAATTCAGGATAAAACAGTAAAGCCATTAAAACGCACCTTCTTTTAGTTTGATAATTACAGGCTCGCCGCCTGCCGGAGCATACATATTGACAGCATCAGGCTCCATAACACGAATTGCCGCTTCTTCACTTGCAATAAATACCTTATCGTCCTTTTCGCCAACAACCATAGAACGGAGTTTTAAGCGGTCGTTCAGCGCCATAAGTCCTCCGTTAAATCCGAAGACAATAGAGAACGGACCTGTAATGAGCAGGTTTGAAAAAACAGTACGCAGAAATTTGAGTTTTTGTTTTTCATAAAGGTCGGTTTTATTTTCGATCGTGCTCCAGAAAGGGGCTGCAATAACGCTTGCGGTTTCACTAAGAGACAGTTTTTGCACACGAAGAAGATAATCCATGATATAGGTGATAACCTCAGTATCGGTTTGCAGTGTGCATTTATATCCGAACATTTCAATAAAGCGGCGGTTAGCATCATAAGAGGAGATCTCGCCGTTATGGACAATGGAATAGTCAAGCAAGGTGAAGGGATGAGCACCTCCCCACCAACCGGGTGTGTTCGTAGGGTATCTGCCGTGAGCTGTCCAGGAATAGCCTTCGTATTCATCTAATTTATAAAACACGCCAACATCTTCGGGAAAACCAACTGCCTTAAATGCCCCCATGTTTTTACCGCTTGAAAAGACATAAGAACCTGGCATTTCGCAGTTGATCTTCATGACTGTGCGAGCAACATATTCCTTTTCGTCAAGTTGAAGATTCTGGAGGTTGGACTTTAAGGGGGCGACAAAATAACGCCAGATGACAGGTTCATCGGTAATAGCGGGAATTTTTCTTGTTGGCATTATTTCGCTTTTAACAATCTCGAAGCGTTCCTTTAAGAATGTTTCGCAATTTTTTCTTGCATTCCTGTCATTAAAAAATATGTGCAAAGCATAGAATTCCTTATATTCGGGATAGATTCCGTATGCAGCAAATCCGCCGCCGAGACCATTGGAGCGATCGTGCATTGGTTTCATAGATTCAACTATTTTTTCACCGGTCATTCGATTCCCATCCCTGGATATTACTGCGGCAATCGCGCAACCGGAGGGAATTCTTACCTGTCCTTCAATACGGTTCATTTGGAGTTGCCTCCTTTCATTAGAGTAGAATAAAAAGAAAGGCGCTCATTTTGGCACAGAAAGTTTTTCTGTACGAAAATGAACGCCTTTGCTCATCGCATATTATTATACAGCCCCAAAATCTACTTGTCAATTGGTGAAAACGAAAATTTTCAGGACCAAAAATGAAGTTGACAAATCTTTTTTACGGGTGTATAATGCGTCGCATAGAAGGCAAAGGCGTCTTTAAGAAGTGATTTTATAGTCACTCTTAAAGGCGTCTTTAATTTTTTGGAAGTAAAGGTGCCTTAACTATTGTGTGTTTTTTATATGATTATGAAAGGAATGATATGGAATGATGAGTAAAGTAACAACTATTTTCGGAAGTAAGGTCTTTGATGACCGTGTTATGAAGGCAAAATTGTCTGATAAAATTTACCATTCTCTTAAAAAGACGATTGATGAAGGCGTGAAATTGGATATCAGCGTGGCAAATGCAGTGGCCGCTGCCATGAAGGATTGGGCGGTGGAAAATGGCGCGACCCATTATACCCATTGGTTTCAGCCTCTTACCGGTATTACCGCTGAAAAGCACGACAGTTTTATCACTCCCTCACCGGATGGCGGTGTAATTATGGAATTCTCAGGTAAGGAATTGATCAAGGGAGAGCCGGATGCATCTTCTTTTCCTTCAGGCGGTATCAGAGCCACCTTTGAGGCTCGTGGCTACACTGCCTGGGATCCGACTTCTTATGCTTTTATCAAAGGGAAAACCCTTTGTATCCCCACGGCATTCTGTTCTTACGGTGGTGAGGCACTGGACAAGAAGACGCCATTGCTCCGTTCGATGGAAGCACTCAATGTTCAGGCGCTTCGTATCCTGCGTTTGTTTGGAAATGACAATGTAAAGTGTGTGAAAACTTCGGTAGGTCCTGAGCAGGAATATTTCCTTATTACAAAGGAAATGTATGATGCACGTCCTGATATTCGTTCTACCGGCAGAACACTTTTTGGTGCAAAACCGCCAAAGGGCCAGGAAATGGATGACCATTATTTTGGTGTGATCAAGCCGAAAGTCATCGAATTTATGGAAGACCTTAATGAGGAACTCTGGAAACTTGGTATTTTTGCGAAGACCGAACATAACGAGGTTGCTCCTGCACAACACGAATTGGCTCCTATTTACACCACGACTAATATCGCAACCGACCATAACCAGATCACTATGGAAATCATGCAAAAGGTAGCGGAAAAACATGGCCTTGTATGTCTGCTTCATGAAAAGCCCTTTGCCGGTGTGAATGGCAGTGGTAAACATAATAACTGGTCTATTTCTACCGATACGGGCATAAATCTTTTGTCTCCTGGTGAAACTCCTTACGAAAACGCACAATTTCTTTTATTTCTTTGTGCGGTGATCAAAGCAGTTGACGATTATCAGGATTTATTGCGTATTTCAGTCGCAACTGCCGGAAATGATCACAGGCTTGGCGCAAACGAAGCGCCGCCCGCCGTTGTCTCTATGTTCCTTGGTGATGAACTGGAAGGTATTCTGGAGGCGATTGAAACGGATATGCCTTATGTCGCCGCAAGCAAGACCAAAATGAAACTTGGCGTTAATGTACTTCCGAAATTTACAAGGGATACTACCGACCGCAACCGTACGTCTCCTTTTGCATTCACCGGAAATAAGTTTGAGTTCCGTATGCTTGGATCCTCTAACAGTATTGCCTGTGCGAATATAATGCTTAACGCTGCGGTTGCCGAATCTCTTAAGATTTATGCTGACCGTCTTGAGGGCGCAGAAGACTTCGAAACCGCTCTCCATGAAATGATCAAGAAAACCATTAAAGACCATAAGAGGATTATCTTTAACGGAAATGGTTATGACGATAACTGGATCCGGGAGGCAACCCAGAAGCGAGGGCTTCTTAACTACCGCACGACCGCAGACTGTATGCCACATCTACTAGATAAAAAGAATGTAGAAATGCTCACTTCTCACAAAGTATTTTCTGAAAGAGAACTTCAGTCCCGTGAAGAAATTATGCTTGAAAACTATTGTAAAACGGTTGTTATCGAAGCAAATACCATGGTGGATATGGCAAAATGTTCTTTTGCGCCTGCGATCGCGAAATATGTGGCGTTCACCGCAAAAAATGCAGTAGCGAAAAGGAATCTGGATCCTTCTGTTCCTTGTGAATATGAACTTGGCGTCGTGAAGTGTCTGTCAGTTCTTTGTGACAGAATTGCAAAGACTGCCGATGAATTGCAGAGTGCGATGATCAGACTCAGTGATGCAGAAAATATCGATGAAGAGGCTTTTATGATCCGCGATACTGTACTTCCGAAAATGGCAGACCTTAGAGCCGCCGTTGACGAAGCGGAAACTGTTACCTCGAAGGACTTCTGGCCTTTCCCGTCTTACGCCGATATGTTATTCAGTGTAAGGTAAAAAGAAAGTGTGATGAAAAGGAATGATGATATGTGCTCTATAATGGGATATTGTGGCGACTCTGCCACAAAAGAATGTTTTATGCAGGGATTTGGGAAAACTGTTTCGCGGGGTCCCGATGATACAAGGATAATTGATACCGGCAAAGGTCTGCTTGGGTTTCATCGACTGGCGATCATGGGACTTAACGATGCAGGGATGCAGCCGTTCTGTCTCCATAAAAACTACTGTGTCTGTAACGGAGAAATATACGGATTTCAAAAGTTCAGGGATGAATTAAAAGAGAAGTATACGTTTAAAAGTGATTCGGATTGTGAAGTTTTACTTCCTCTTTATAAAGAATATGGCGTGGATATGTTTTCAATGCTTGATGCAGAATTTGTACTTATCATTTACGATGGGGAAACAAAAGAATATATCGCTGCCCGTGATCCAATTGGCATTCGTCCTTTGTACTATGGTTATGACGATTTTGGAACGATTCTTTTTGCCAGTGAACCTAAAAACCTTGTTGGCATAACAAAAAAGATCATGCCTTTTCCGCCAGGACACTACTACAAAGATGGTAAGTTTATCTGCTATTGTGATATTACTGCAGTGGATAAGGTTTCAGATGATGACGTGGAAACGGTTTGCAGAAAAATCCGTCAAAAATTAACAGCAGGTGTTGAAAAAAGGCTTGTTGCCGATGCGAAGGTCGGTTTCTTGCTCTCAGGCGGACTTGATTCCTCGTTAGTATGTTCCATTGCCGCAAGAAGAAGCAAGGCGCCCATTAAAACGTTTGCTATCGGTATGACTGAGGATGCGATAGACCTTAAATACGCCCGTCAGGTAGCAGATTTCATTGGCAGTGAACATACGGAAATATTTATGACGCCGGAAGAAGTGATATCTTCACTTGAAGAAGTGATTTATACACTCGGCACTTTTGATATCACTACGATCAGGGCAAGTATGGGTATGTATCTTCTCTGTAAGGCAATACACGGACAGACGGATATTCGTGTGCTTTTAACAGGTGAGATCTCGGATGAACTCTTCGGATATAAATACACGGATTTTGCACCTTCTGCCAGAGCCTTTCAGGAAGAATCCGAAAAGCGGATCAGGGAATTACATATATATGATGTGCTTCGTGCTGACCGTTGTATTTCGGCAAACTCTCTGGAAGCAAGAGTGCCGTTTGGAGATCTTGACTTTGTTAAATATGTAATGTCTGTAGATCCTGAATTGAAGTTAAACACTTATGGAAAGGGCAAATATTTGCTCAGGCACGCTTTTGAGGGACAACAATTACTTCCAGATGAAATATTGTGGCGTGAAAAAGCGGCTTTCTCTGATGCAGTCGGTCATTCTATGGTGGACTATCTCAAAGAATATGCCGAAACACAGTATTCAGATGAAGAGTTTGCAAAGGGATGTAAAAAGTATTCCCATGCACGTCCGTTTACAAAAGAGTCCCTGCTTTACCGCGATATTTTCGAAAAGTATTATCCCGGTCAGTCCCAGATGATTAAGGAGTTCTGGATGCCAAATAAAACCTGGGAAGGCTGCAATGTAAACGATCCCTCTGCCCGCGTTCTTTCAAACTATGGCGACAGTGGGAAATAAATTGAAATTAC
>CAYOSJ010000073.1:0-11939 GCA_964406595.1 uncultured Dorea sp. | reverse complement strand
CTGACTGCCGAAGATAAGATCCATATCTGTTATGGATATGGTCTGTTCACGGGAGGGTTAGGCCTTGATTTTGGCGCACGGGCGCTTGGAGCAATGGCAATTCCTATGTCTGCGGGAAATACACAACGCCAGTTGATGTGTATGGAAGATTTTGGTGCGACAGCATTTGCATGTACACCTTCTTATGCGATGTATCTTGCAGAAGCGGCACAGGAGGCAGGAATCATCGACCGTCTGAAGGTGAAAGCAAGTATCAACGGCGCGGAACCATGGACAGATGAGATGCGTAAGAAGATCGAGGATATCTTCCAGATCAATACATTTGACATCTATGGTCTGTGTGAGGTTACCGGACCGGGTGTTGCTATGGACTGTATCCATCATAAAGGACTGCATGTATATGAAGATTATTTTTATCCGGAGGTTTTGGATCCGTCAGATCATCGTGCATGTGCAGATGGAGAGACCGGAGAACTGGTATTCACGACACTTGCCAAAGAAGGTATGCCGCTTCTTCGTTACAGAACAAAAGACCTTACAAGTATCGAACATGCACAGTGTGAATGTGGAAGAACGCTTCCAAGAATCCAGAAATTCACAGGACGTACCGATGATATGAAAGTCATCCGTGGCGTCAATGTCTTCCCGACACAGGTAGAGACGGCGCTTCTGTCTATGGGCGGCGGAGTTGCACCACATTACATGCTGATCGTGGATCGTGAGAATAACCTGGACGTTCTGACTGTCATGGTGGAAGTAGATGAGAAATATTTCTCTGATGAGATCCGTAAACTGGACGAATTACAGAAGAAGGTCGGCGCTGTATTAAAACAGGCGCTCGGCGTATCGGTCAGGGTAAAACTTGTGGAACCTAAGACGATTCAGAGAAGTGAAGGAAAAGCAAAACGTGTCATTGATAATCGATAAAAAGGAGGGGATTCGTATGAGTAACACAATTAAGCAGTTATCAGTATTTTTGGAGAACAGGGAAGGACGTCTGGAAGAGGTTCTCAAGGTCCTGGCTAAGAACAGTATAAATATTGTGGCTTTAAGCCTTGCAGACACATCTGAGTATGGAATGCTCCGTATGGTCGTGTCTGAACCGGAGAAAGGAAAAGCAGCGCTTAAAGAAGAAGGAATTACTGCCATGCTGACGGATGTTGTGGCTCTTCGCGTACCACATGCGACCGGTTCCTTAAGCAAAGCGATGCATGAGATCGTATCAGGTGGCGTGAATGTAGAGTATATGTATGCATTTGCCAATGGAAGTGATGCTGCGGCGATATTGAAGAGCGATGACCCTGAGAAGGTTGTGGATATACTGAAGGCGAGCGGATTTGATGTGTATGATGCAGACGAGGCATATCGGGCAAACTGTTAGAAAAAAGTGGTAAAACACTGCATTTCCGGGAATACTGTCTATGAGGTGATGGCATGGAAAGTATATGGACAGAAAGTGTTTCTATACAAAAGAGAAAGCGGTTTGCAGGAGAGCATAAGACAGAGGTTGTTATTATCGGTGCAGGACTGGCAGGAGTCCTCACCGGCTACATGTTAAGAGAAAAAGGAATAAAGGCAATTCTATTGGAGGCAGACCGCATCGGAAGCGGACAGACGGGAGGAACGACAGCAAAGATCACCTCCCAGCACAATATTCTCTATCAGAAACTGATAACGATGTACGGAACTGCGAAGGCTGGACATTATGCAGGATTCAATGAATGGGCGATCGGGGAATATGAGCGGCTCATAAAAGCAGAAAGAATCCATTGTGATTTTAAGAGATGTCCGGCATATCTCTACTCCTGTGTGGAGAGGGACGTACTCATCAAAGAGGCTGAAGTGGCAAGAAGTCTGGGAATCGAGGCAGAATATGAAAACCGGTGTGCACTTCCTTTTTCAACAAGCGGAGTATTAAAATATGAAAATCAGGCAGAGTTCCATCCTTTTAAATTCTTAAAGGAGATTCAGAAGGATCTGGAGATCTATGAGAATTCTATGGTGAAAAGGGTGGAATCTGTGAGCGGGGGAATGAGCAGGGTTTATACGGATAGAGGAAGTATTATTGCGGATAAGGTAGTGTATACCTGCCATTTTCCATTTACAAATATCCCCGGATACTATTTTGCAAGAATGAGTCAGTCACTCAGTTATGTCGTGGCGCTGAAAAATGCACAAAAGTTTCGGGGATATTATCTGGGAATCGATGAGGAAGGGTATTCGTTGCGAAATGAAGGAGATCTTTTACTTTTTGGAGGAATGGATGGTTATCAGAAACTTCTTGATAAAGCGAAAAAACTGTGGCCGCAGTCACAGGAAGTGGTGAGGTGGTCGGCGCAGGACTGCATAACGCTTGATAAAGTACCTTATATCGGAAGATACAGTCACAGGAAACCAGGATGGTATGTGGCAACGGGATTTGGAAAGTGGGGGATGACTTCTTCGATGGTGAGTGCGCGGATATTATCTTCTATGGTAGAAGGAAGAGAAGTGCCGGAAGCAGATGTTTTTTCGCCGCAGCGAAAGATTGCACTTGAGGCGGCGAAAGAGTTTGGAAAGAATCAGGCGGTGGCGGTGAAGAACCTTGCCAGTCTGAGAGATACCAAGCGTTGTACTCATCTGGGGTGTAAACTGACGTGGAATCCGGAAGATGAGACGTGGGATTGTCCGTGTCACGGTTCTAGATTTGACAGGGATGGAAATGTGTTAAGTGGTCCTGCGGTGCGGAAGATAGAGAAATAAGATGTGGAAAATAAAAAGGCATAGCGTTATACTAGACAAGGATAAAGTGTATTTCGAAAGATAAAAGACAGGAAGTGTAAGGCATGTTATTGTTTCAGCAGATGATCGTATTGTTTATCTATATTGTGATCGGGTATGGTGCTGCCAGAAAAGGTGTTATAGACGAGGCGTTCAGTAAGAAGGTCTCCTGGGTAGTTGTCAATGTGGCGAATCCGGCGCTTACTGTGTCGGCAGTTGTAAACGGGGACGGAATGATCAAGGGGAGCGATCTGCTCCTGACCGCGAGGCTTGCGGTAATGATACTGGGTGGCATGATCGTATTTTCCAGGTTTTTTCCGTGGATATTCAGAGTGAAGGGAGAACTTCGGAAACCATATATTCTCATGACATCTTTTAATAATATTGGTTTTATGGGGTTTCCGGTGATTGTGGCTGTGTATGGAGAGGAAGCGCTTCTTTATGCGGCGGTGTTCTCTATGTTGTTTAATGTTCTTATCTATACTTATGGGATTCAGACGATAAGAGAGGACGGAGAACATAAGATTCAATGGAAACAGATTATAAATATCGGCGTGATTGGAAGTGTTTTTGCGATTGGAATCTATTTGGCAGAGATTCCAACACCAGCATTTTTTAACACCACTATGAGCGGACTGGGAGGGCTTACGGCGCCTCTTAGTATGATGGTGATTGGAAGTTCACTCACCAATATTCCGGTTCGAGAATTGTTCATAGACATGAAACTGTTGTCTTACTCTTTGGTAAAACTGCTTGTAGTTCCGATTATTGCTATGTTCATAATTAATACATTGGTGGATAATGAGATGCTGTGTGGAGTCTGTATGGTGATGCTTGCTACACCGGCAGCCAGTATGACAGCCATGCTTGCAAGCCAGTATGGAAATGAGAAAAGTGCATTTCTTGCGGCAAAAGGAGTGGCGCTCACCACATTGTTATCAGTGGTGACCATTCCGCTTGTATCAGCAATTGTGTTTTGATGCGATCAGACAACAGAATAAAAATGGACATGAGAATACCCTGACAGAATTTCTGCCAGGGTATTCTTCTTATTAATCTTATTTTGTATATTATACTTCCTAAACAATAAAATACTGATATATTATATGCAATCCTTTAAACAAAAGATATATGATAACCAAATGTTATTATAAAAAAAGCGTTTCAAAAATACGATTAATAGTGGACCCTTTTCTTAGAGTTTCGTAACGTTTACTGCCTGTGGACCCTTTGCTCCTTCGGTTACATCGTACTCAACTTCCTGTCCTTCTTCCAGGGACTTGAAACCTTCCATGTTCAGTCCGGAGTAGTGTACAAATACGTCATTTCCTGACTCATCAGAAATGAATCCGTATCCTTTTTGGTTGTTAAACCATTTTACTGTACCCTTCATAACGATATACCTCCATAAAAAGAAAAAAATAAATAGTAACCATAGTTCGAAAAACTCGTACCATGTACCTTATCAGTCTATCGTGAAATGAGGGAAAAGTCAATGGATTTCATAAGGTTTTTCAATATATTTTCTTGACGAAGCGTGTCGTGGCGTGTAAAGTAAAAGGGTAGTGATTATGAAAAAGAGGGCAAAGATATGATTACATTAACAGGTAAAAAAATATCGGAAGGAATCGCAATTGGGAAACTTTCCTTTTATAAAAAAGATATAAAAGATATAAAAAGAATCTATGTCAAAGATGTAGAAAAAGAGATTCAGCGTTTTCAGCGTGCCAGAGAAAAAGCCATCGCAGAACTGAAAGGTCTATACGAGTCATCCATCCGGGAGGTAGGTGAAGCCAATGCATCGATCTTTGAGATGCAGCAGGAGCTTCTGGAAACGCCGCAGTATTTCGACAAGATTACGTCTATGATACTGGAAGAAAAATTAAATGCAGAGTATGTGATCCAGGAAGTTGTTGAACAGATATTAAAAGAGGAGACCTTTTTAAAACAAGGCTTCAGTCAGGGCAATGAGGTGGATATCAAAGATGTGGCAACGCGTCTTATCCGGATCCTGTCGGGCAACTGGAAGGATAGGATGTTTATAGAAGAACCCTTTGTCATGGCGGCGGGAGAACTATATCCAAGTGACACAGTCCAACTTGATAAGACGAAAGTGCTGGGGTTTGTTACCATGTACGGGACGATCAATTCGCATACAGCGGTCCTTGCGAGGACAAAAGGGATCCCGGCGGTCATCGGGCTTGGTGAAGTCCTGAAGAAAGAATATGAAGGAAAGACGATCATCATTGACGGATATAACGGTAAAGTATATGTTGAGCCAGACTATGCGACATTGACACGTATGAAGGAGAGAAGGGACGCAGGGTTCAGCCAGGTGAAGAGCCTGGAGCGTCTTAAAGGGAAAGAAAATGTCACCCAGAGCGGTCAGAAGATCGACATCTGCGCAAATGTAGGGACAAGAGAGGATATCGAGAATGTTTTACGAAGTGATGCAGGCGGGATCGGACTCTTTCGAAGTGAGTTCCTGTATATGGAAACCGGAAGACGTGTGCCGACAGAGGAGCAGATATTCCAGGTGTATAAACTGGCGGCAGAAGTAATGGGAAGTAATCGTGTAGTCATTCGTGTAGCAGATCTGGGCGGCGATAAGATGGCGCAGTGCATAGATATGGGACAGCAGAACAATCCGGCAATGGGACTTCGCGGACTTCGATTCCTTTTCGATAAAGAGGAACTTCTTATGGAACAGTTTCGCGCGATACTTCGAGCATCGGCGTATGGGAATGTCTGTGTCATGTTGCCGATGATCACCTCGATAGAGGAAGTTATAAAGGCAAAGGAACTGCTTGAGAAGGCAAAGAGAAGTTTAAAACTTGATAAAATATCATATAATAAGGAGATTCCGGTGGGAGTTATGATAGAGACACCTGCAGCGGTAATGATCAGTGGTGAACTGGCGAGGGAAGTTGATTTCTTCAGCATCGGAACCAACGATTTGTCACAACTTACATTGGGAATGGACAGAAGCAATCCGAAGATTGAAAAATATTACAATCCGCGTCACCCTGCGATTTTAAAAATGATACGTATTGTGGCAAACAATGTGCATTTGGAAGGAAAGCATATCAGTATATGCGGAGATCTGGCGGCAGACTTATCTATGACAGAGTTTTTTATTCAGGTTGGAATTGATGAATTGTCTGTGGCGCCGAATCAGGTACTTGCACTTCGAAAGAAGATAAGGGACATCCAGTAGGATGTCCTTTTTATCGTCGTAAAGTCTGAGTTATTCAAGATGTGTATTGATATAGTTCTCACGTATATTTTGCGGAACAAGGTTTCCGCCTGTTGCCCATGCTATGTGGGTAGCATTTTCCATTTTTTCTGATAAATTATGTTTTTTGAGATATGATATTGTTTCTTTATATTGATTTAACTTTATTGGACCTTCAAAGGAAGCACAAGCGCTTGGCTCGATAAATATGCCTTCCGTATTGAGAAGTGCACGCATGTAATCGTAGAGCCATTTGTCATCAAGAGTGAATGCCCCGCTTAAGAGAGGTTCCATGACTTTTCCTACAAAACCAGACGGTCTTCCTACCGCCAGCCCATCTGCATGAGTCTGTCCGGTAAGACCTACGTCTTGTACGCAGATGTGCTGGTGGAGTCCTGTTATCATTCCAAGAACCATACAAGGAGCCTGTGTAGGTTCTACAAAGAATACATGAACGTGGTCGCCCCAGATATCTTTAAGTCCATAAGTTACACCTCCCGGCGCTCCGCCGACACCACATGGAATGTAGACAAAAAGAGGGTGTTCGGCATCAATGACGATGTGTTGTTCTTCCAATTGGGTTTTCAGACGTCCTGCGGCAACTGCATAGCCCATGAAAAGATTTTTAGAATTTTCGTCATCAACAAAATAACTCCTCGGATTTGCATCAGATTCTTTTCTCCCTTGTTTGACAGCCTCACTGTAATCAGAATCATATTCTATTACTTTTACCCCATGGCTTCGCAGCATATCTTTTTTCCATTGTCTTGCGTCTGCAGACATGTGAACGATTACTTTATACCCAACGGCTGCGCTGGCAATTCCGATACTTAAACCTAAGTTTCCGGTAGAACCGACCTGGATCGTGTAATGATTGAAGAATTTTCGGCATTTTTCTGAAGCGAGTATAGAGTAGTCGTCTTTTGTTGTGATAAGTCCGGCTTCAAGAGCGAGGTCTTCCGTGTGTTTCAGTACTTCGTAGATACCGCCTCGTGCTTTGACAGAACCTGCAATTGCAAGATGACTATCCTGCTTAAGTAGCAGTTTTCCTTGAATATTTGCATTGTATGTGATGTTTAAATGTTCCTGCATTTTAGGGATTGGCGTCAGAGAAGATTCGATGATGCCCTGGTGATTGGCGGTTTCAGGAAAACATTTCATAATAAAGGGTGCAAAGCGTTCAAGGCGAAGTCTTGCGTCTTCAATTTCAGCACTTTTGACAGGAAGTGCGTCTTTTGCATCTTCCCACGGGAGAAGTCTGGGATTTATCCAGTCAATTTGTCTGGCAGAGGCAATCTGTTGAACAACCTTGTCCTGCATATATTTTTTATCCATAGTTCGTACTCTCCTTTTTATTTATATGTTCTTTCAGATGTTGTACATTTTGTACTTACGATGATTATACGGCAATTTTTTTATATTGTTAAGTGTATGATGAAAAAAGGCGGATAAAGTGTTATAATATAAATCATCGTAAGCAATTATGAAATAAACTGGAGAGCGGGGAAATAATGATATGTGGACAAGAAAACAGTTAAAGACAAATGCAAAGCAGTTATTTTTGAGAAATTACTGGTCATACGTTGCGGTGACACTTCTTGCAAGGTTATTCGCATCGGCAAGGAATGGCGTTGGTTTCAACTTTGAATGGCAGTATAGCAATGATACGGGAATAACAGTAACAGAATATGAGCATACAGTGCAGAGCATTGTTTCAAATGCAACATTTTCGGCGATATTGATAGCAATTGTATTAATTGTAGGAATCGGGGTGATTGCACTTGCGGTATTTGTAGGCAATGTACTGCTTGTGGGTGCGAATACATTCTATATTAAAAATCGTACAGAGAAGGCGCCGATCCGGACAATGCTGGAGCCATTTCAATCGGGTCATTATCTCAATGTGGTGGGGACTATGTTTTTAATGCAGTTATATATTTTCTTATGGTCACTGCTTTTCATTATTCCGGGAGTAATCAAAAGTTATGAATATATGATGGTACCATATATATTGGCAGAGAATCCGGGTATGGACAGAAAAGAGGCGTTTGCTATTAGTAAGAGAATGATGGATGGGCAGAAATGGGCTGCGTTCGTCCTTGAATTGTCTTTCTTGGGATGGATCATTTTAGGTGTTGTGACTTGCGGACTTCTTGGAATCTTTTGGATACAGCCGTATATTAACGCTACAATGACAGAACTTTATATGTATAATAAGGTGAAAGCATATAATGAAGGATATATAAGATAGTAGACAGGACGGGTTACTTTTTCATGGAAGCAGACCCGTCCCTATTTGTTGATTTTGCTATTTGGCTTGATGTTTTAGAGTATTAGCACTGGTTTTTATTTTGCTGCCTCTTTTGCAAAGGTAGTAGCAACCAAATCTTCGTAAGGCGCACGTTTTGTAAGTTCGCCTGCTTCTTCTAAAATGTCCTGAAGAAGTTCGAAACTTTCTTTTTCAAATACAAGGTTATCTTTCCATGTGTCCTGCTCGTAATAGCGAGTCACGATAGTTGTAACCGTTTCAAGGTCTGTTTCTTTGAACTGTGGTGCAATAATTGTGGCAATCTCTTCGGGAGAGTGGCTCTGCACATAGTCCATGCCTTTTTGCAGTGCGTTGGTAAAGCCCTGAATAATCTCAGGGTTTTCTTCGATATAACTTTGCTTTGCAGAAAAGGCGGTGTAAGGAACATAACCACTGTCAGTGCCAAGAGAGGCAACGACATAACCTTTCCCTTCTGCTTCAAGACTGGTAGCGCCTGGCTCGAATTCAACGGTAAAATCAGCCTGCCCTTCGGAGAAGGCGGCAGCAGTAGAGCCAAAATCAATACTCTGATCGATGTTTACATCTTTGGACGGGTCAATGTTGTTTTCTTTTAATATATATTCAAACACCATCTGCGGCATACCGCCTTACGCCACCATTACAATGTAAATAATCGTTCGATAATTGTTCAGAAGTCATTTGAGTCGGCAAATCCGGCAGATATTGATGCATCAATACCGTAATCTCTTCTTTTGTTTTCACAATATTGTAAGGTTTCAGCGAATTATCCATATCTTCCAAAATTCCCAATTCTTTCATCAGATTGATATAAGGCAAGATACTTTGTTTCGTTTTCTTAAATCCCAATGCTGTGATATGTTCTGACAAATATTTTGCAGATGTATATCCACGTTCCTCTTCTATAATCAACTTCATTACAAGAGCGATTACGGTATTTTCCCGGCGATTCATCTCATCAGCAGGACTGTAATTAATTAAATCAGACAAACCATATTTTAAAGTGATTTCCGGCATTCCCTCTTTATCTACGTCTATTCTCTCAATCAACAGTTCAATATCTCTTCGGTCAAGAGTTCCACCTGCAATGATTTTATCAACTACATCCAATGCGTTTCTCAATTTGTCCTTTACATCCGGCGTTTCTATAGTAGTTTCATTCAGTTCTTTTTTCTGCATCTCCAAACCATGAATCTGCGCCAGTAGATCCTTTTGCATGGAATCATAGGTTTCATGGATCAAATCCTCATTTTCAGATGCTATGGATAAATCTTTTATTTTTTGTGTTAAAAGTACCTTTAGTTGATTTTTTCGGTTTTGAATTTCTTCCTGAATGTCCTGTCGTTTTTCTGCCAGCGTTTTCTTTTCTGCCTCAAAGTCCCTCATATCATATGTGGAAATTACTTCACAAAGCGCTTCTCTGCATAGTTTAATATAATTCAGCACATCTTCCATCAAATCATGTTCCTCAATCAGATGCGCTTTCTCACAATACCGCCTGCCTTTCGTATTATAGGTAGTACAAATATAATATTTTCTTTCTCTTCTGGATGTTTGACGCTTAATCGGTGTCAAACGACTTCCACAATCTTTACAAAACAAACAGCTTCCAAAAGGATTGGGAATTTCTGAACCGATCCATTCCCCCCTGCTTCCACGATAATTTGTGCGATTACGCTTTTCCTTTAATTCCTGTACAAGAGAAAAAGTGGCTTTATCAATAATTGCCGGATGATGATCTTCAAAAATACACTGTTCTTCTTTTGGAACACGTTTATCCTTTCCATGTACTGTATTTCTGGCACGTTTTCGCAAACGAAAAGTTCCAATGTAAAAATCATTATCTAATAATTCCTTCACCATGCTGTCAGACCAAATGGCTGCAACTTTCTTTTTGCTTATGCGACCTTCTTCAATTTCTCGTTCTCGCTGTACCATAGAAGGCGTTGGGATACCCTGGTCGGTCAAATAATTTGCTATTTTGCGATAACCAGATCCGGAGATATAAAGATTGTAAACCATTTTGATAAATTCTGCCTCTTTCGGAACGATTTTGATGATACTTTTGTCTTTCGCATCCCGACAATATCCGAAAGGCGGTTTTGTCATAAGAGTGCCTTCTTTTTGTCTGGCTCCGATTGCTCTTTTGATTTTCTTACTGGTATCTTTTACATAACGCTCATTGAACCATGTTTTAATTCCAATGGTGTCGTCGCTGGAATCGAAAGAATCATAATTATCATCAATGACAATGAGATGTTTTCCCCGTTCCTGAAATTCATCCAAAAGCAAAAGAACCTTCGCATTATGTCTGCCAAGACGCGAGAAATCTTTCACATATACGGCATCAATATCTTTATCCAAATCAGCCATCATCTGTTGAAATCCCGGTCTGTCAAAAATATAACCTGATACTCCGTCATCTTCATACCATCGGTCAATAACCATTCCATGGTCAGATGCATACTGATTGATAATTAACTTCTGATTTTCTATAGAAACATAATTTCGCTTATCGTCATCTCTTGAAAGACGCACATAACCTGCATTCATACTCTTACCCTTTCTGAAATATTTATCATAGAATAATGTAATATAATTATATATTAAAAAATCATTTTCGTAAACGGAGTCTCATATAAACTTTATATACAATTTTCGATTATCCACATAACCACTGTACTTTCGGACCTTTTGAAGTATATCGAAACATTCATTTTACCACGAATTTACCACGATTGAATGAGCCTTGATATATAAAACAGCACTAAAAAGCAGTCAGTCGTAAAGACCAACTGCTTTGTGTGTATGGATATTAAATTTTGTTAGAATCTATCAGTGCCCTAAATCTTAAATACTAATATAGCTTTATCTGTTCCGACCATAGACATAGTTACTAATTTATAACCTTTGTTCAGCATTTCCTCTCCTTATTTGATTTTAGAGCAAATAGAATTTACTATTGTTTCTTTTCTTCTTTTTTTATTCTTTCTATCCCACCAAGTACCTGCTAATGAACAACTTCCGCCCATAACTATAAAGCCAATCATAATAAGCCACAATTCCCTGATTTTCCCTCCGTTTTAATTTGTTAAATACTGCCAAATAAAAATTACAACAAAACATATAATAAGTGCGATTACACCTGCAATGAATGCAAATATGATTTTTTGATAATTTCTTTTTCCTATTTCTTGTTGTGTTTCATCATGCGTTAATTGTTTTTCGTCAATAAATGCCAAAATTTCTTTATAGGTTTGAATATCATATCTCTTTTTGAATTTTTCAATCTTACATGCCGTATAGAGCGTTATTGCGAACAAGCATAACCAGATAACAATTCCTATATTTCCCTTAATACTAAATAAAGGATAGGCACTTACGGCTACAACTATTAATTCAATTAGGAAAACTACACTTATCACATTAAACTTTTTAATTGTTGCTTTTTCTACAATTTCCCTCATCTCCTTTATATCTTCTTTTATAAAATTATCTAAAGACACATTGAAGATATTAGATAAAGTAATTAAACTTTTAACATCTGGACAACTTTTATTTGTTTCCCAGTTAGAAATTGTTTGTCTTGAAACAAATATTTTAAGAGCCAGTTCTTCTTGAGAAATTTTTTGTTGTTCCCTAAATTTTTTGATTTGT
>CAYOSJ010000072.1:0-12164 GCA_964406595.1 uncultured Dorea sp. | reverse complement strand
ATTATTGTTACTCTGACTCAAGTTTTATTAATAAATCTCTAAATATGAAAATTTTACTGAATATCTCACAACGGAGATTATTAGAGCCAATAAAAAATTATTGACAATCGCCGGAAATAACGTATAATAAAATTATCAGTGATTATAACAACTATTATAAAAAGAGGAGGATCATATTATGTTAGTTTCCAAAATGATTCAAATAGAATTTACAGATTCTAGTATTCGGGCAGTTGATGCGATTTATGATATTCGGAAGGCAGCAGAATCAGCTTCGTTAAATCTATATTCTAGGCATGATGTCCAATTACAATATCCTATGATAACTGATAATGATAAAGTTGTGGTTGAATTAAAAATTCCAGAAGAGATTGTGAGTACTTTTGCAGTAGGTAATCATTTACGAGGTATTTCAACATATTTACTGAAAAGATGCGAAGGAAGATATGATAAACATCTTGTGGGGAAACGACTTTTGAATTACATTGAAATTCCTAATCCTGAAGTAAAAAGTGAAAAACTTTCGATGGCTGATCGATTAGAAGCTATCATTGCATTTTCTAAGCTCTTGGAACGTTCTGATTCTGAAGCAATGGATTATATCAACCGCATTTTGCTTATACTAAAGGAATATGCAAAAAAAGAGTTTTAAAAGAAAACATTGAAGAGAATAGTCTGTTTGTTAGGTTGATTGAGCAGAACCCAAACTCTAGTTTTTGTTGTGATCCACAATGCTGAGTAACAGAACACTAATACAGAGCGGAGATACCATTTCTGGTATCTCCGCCGTTTCTTACAACTCTGAATATCCGATTCAGAGCTACTTTGTACTCATAGTGTATGTAGTAATGCTGCATTTTATGAAAAGTAAAAAGGAACTCGCCCTGAGTCCCTTTCCTTTGAATAAGTGATAATATCTTTCTCACTCCGGAAAAAGACTTCTTTGTACTTATATAGTACTGATTCTACTGCTTCTTGTCAATAGTATTTTTCATTTTTTCAACGAATTCTTTTAAGGATTCTTCATTTGATAGTCCGAGTATTTTTCTAAGTTCATTAAGTTCATCTTGTGCATTGTTCCGTTCGGTTTTGATTTTGGAAATATATCCCAACTTATCATTTAATTTTTTGGAAAGATCAGAATAATATCCCATCAAATCAACAGTTTTTGCGATTGCTTCGTCAACTTTCTTCATATCAGCCTTTGGTAATGAAGTTACTAAATCGCCGAGTCTTGCTTTACTTACACACATCATGTTGGAAGCGTTTGCCTGTCCGTCAAGAATTACATTTCCTACCGGATCAGTCTGAGGTGTGATGTCTGCTACGCAAGGCAAGGTACTCGTATCATGTGTGATTGGAATTACAATAGTATTACCAGAGCGACTATTTCCCACATCATTTTGAATAACAACTGCGGGTCTTTCTTTCTGCATTTCGCTTCCGATTCCACATCCAAAATCACACCGATATACTTGTCCGCGTTTTACTGTACGGGAACGAGCATTCTGAGCCATGGAATCTAAATACAGCTTGGTTTTTAACCATTCAAGCATTTTTTGTACTTGTCCAAGTTCAATTTTCATTATTATATCTTCTCCTTAAAATATTTCCTGTTTAATTTTTCGAGAGCCTCATTAAGTTCAATAGCAATACCAATACCACCTTCTGCCATTTCTTTTTCGGATTCATAGATTGCTTGATCAATACAATTGATTATGACAGGGTTATTGTATGGGTTAATATCTGTACTGTCTGTGCTGACATACTTAGTTTTCGTAATAAATCAATCCCTTCTTGATAGATAAGCAGTATTGAAATTCTAATAGAATTTCAATGATTAGATAAAAGGGAGTCCACGCATGAACTCCCTTGGGTCATGGGCATCTCGAGATTCCATAGCACAACCACTAAAAATACTATACAGAGAAAGTGGTTTGAAGTCAATTACTTCTTTCTTCTCTTATTGGAATCCTTCAATATATTTCCCATTAGTTTCTCAAACGATTTCCGGTTTTCTCATTTCTTCGGCAGCAACATCTTCTTTTGTTTCTCCATATTCGTTCTTTACATCTCGCATGATTTTTAGAAAGGTAGCTTTCAGTTTTTCTAAATCAGCTTCCGTTCCGCTAACCTTTTAAGCATTCAGATGACGGAGTTCATTAGTTATTTCTGTTTTCTGAGAAGGATTTTCTTTTAAAAGTTCTGTCAAATCTCCGGTTGCCAAATCAATTACATTATTACGAGATAGAAATCCTTCCTCGTGGGCGCTTTCAAAATAGGCTTCTGCATATCCCATGAGAGGAATAAAGTTACTGTGTTCGATGATTCGGCTGAGAAGTTCTGTATTTACCTTGCCGGACAGCAATGTAATCAATGCCTTGTTGGAAAGTCCCAGTTCATCTAGTTCTATATTCTTCTGAGAACGGACACTGGTTCTTCCCAACAGATAATCTGTGGACACACCAAAATAATCGGCAAACTTTATGATGAGTTCATGTCCGATACTTTTGATGTCTTCATTTTCAATTCTGGTAAGCTGGGATTCCTAGATCCTTGCTCACCTGCTTTTTTGTTAAGCCACGTTCAATTCTTAAATCTCCGATTTTCTCATGGATATTTCCAGGTAATTCAGCCATCTCTATCAACTCTCTTAGCCTTATTTTAGTCGTTTTCAGGGAAGAGGTCAATCCATATTATTGCAAATCTGCAATTTCTACAACCTTGATTTCCCTGGAATTGCTATGCCTGCAAAAAATGCTGTTTTCTGACTTTTCTATGCTACGATGTCTCTACAAAAGCAGATAACGCTTGTGTACCTTGACAATCAGAGAAACCGGGATCGGCGGTAAGCATATAATGACACTCACATCTAATAGGTGGAACTCCTTGGGGTGCCTCGGCATGAAATGGCGAGTTATGAAAGAATTCATAAGAGGAATGTGAAAGAACATTCACCAAAGAAACCGGAATCTCGTTTAGAAATCAGGCTGTTTTGTAATAGGACAAATTATAACAAAAATAAGATATATGGGGGATGATTATGAACCAGATAACAGAAAAAATAGAAGAATTAAAAGAGATTCATGTTGAAAAAATGCATTTTCGTGTAATCAGTAGACATCCGCAGTATTCCAGAGACACCGCAAACCGCATATTTGAAGAACAAAGAAAAGATCTGTACAATATCTTTAAAAAATATTCATGATTTTTAAACCGGAAAGCGGTATTCATGGTATAATCAATGTAATGGAGAGTGACTGTTTACACATAGTAAGGAGGTATGTGCTATGTGTCCAATCGATGCTTTATACGCAAGACAGTCACTGGATAAAAAAGACAGTATCTCCATCGAAAATCAGCTTGAGTTTTGTAAATATGAAACTCGCGGAACTGAGTGCGAAACGTACATTGACAAGGGATTTAGCGGAAAAAATACCAACAGACCAGCATTTGCAAGAATGATGGAAGACATTCGGGCAGGAAAGATTAAACGGGTTATCGTTTATAAGCTTGACCGTATCAGCCGTTCTATTCTTGACTTTTCCAATATGATGGAAATATTTCAGCAGTATCATGTGGAATTTGTTTCTTCCACAGAAAAGTTTGATACGTCTACACCAATTGGCAATGCCATGCTGAATATTTCGATTGTATTTGCTCAGTTGGAGCGTGAAACAATCCAGAAACGTATTGCAGACGCTTATGCAACGAAAAGTCAGAAAGGATATTACATGGGTGGTCGTGTACCATATGGATTTCAGTTGGAAAAAACAATTATCAACGGAATTCATACATCTGTTTTTGTGCCGGAACCTAATGAAATGAAGCAGATTCGATTGATTTATCAGCTTTATTCGGAACCAGATATGACCTTGGGAGCAGTTATGAGAGAATTGCTTCGCCAAGGTTTTACAGAAAAACGAGGTTCGCCCTGGTCTACTGCAAGAATCAGCGAGATTCTCCGAAATCCGGTATATGCAAAGGCAGATATTGACATCTACAATTTTTTTGAAAGCCAGGGGGCAAATATGATTAACCCGGCTTCTGATTATGTGGGAACTAATGGTATCTTCCTATATAAAGGAATAAATGGAGATAAGACAAAGAAAAAGCAATATGATTTGGTAGATCGGGATGTGGTGATTGCTCCTCACTTGGGAGTGATCGAGTCTGATATCTGGTTGAAATGTCGGTTAAAAATCATGAAGAACCGTCAGTCAGCGAGAACGAATAAAGGGAAACGAACATGGCTTGCCGGAAAAGTGAAGTGTAAGAAATGTGGTTATGCCTATACGGTTACAAAGTCAAACACAAAGGCGAGTCGGTATTTTCAATGTTCAGGTTCCCGATATTCCATTAAATGTAAAGGTGCCGGACATACTATCTATGCAGATGTATTTGAGGACTATGTTTTACAGGAAATGAAAAAACAACTTGCCAAGTTCCAATATCTGTCGGATGAACTGGAAGAGGTAACGCAGCCCGCCAGCCAAGTAGAGAAAATTCGGATTGCAGAGATTGAACAGGAAATAGGAAACTTGCTTGCAAAAGTGCCGGAAGCGAATAAAACTGTGATGGAATATATCAATCGCAGGATTGAGGAACTGGATAAAGAAAAACAGTCCTTACAGCAAAAACTGGTTGAGCAAAGTACCAATCAAACTTCCGGAAAGATGGACAAAATCACTAATTATATTGCAAAATGGGATGAACTTGACAATGATGACAAACAGCAGGTTGTGGATATTCTGATTGACCGGATCGATATTGATGAGGATGTCATTGAGATTACATGGAACATCTGATGAAACAAAAGCTAAATCTGATGGAGAACAAAACAACAGAAATTTCTAAAAACAATTCTTTTATTTTTTGCTTGTATAAGTACTCTTTGCTTCACCGAATCTTTGATAGTGTACGATCTCGCGTTCTCTTAAGAAGCGGATGGGATCGCAGATCTCCGGGTCTTTGACGAGGCGCAGGATGTTGTCATAGGTCGTGCGGGCTTTCTGTTCTGCCGCCAGGTCTTCGTGAAGATCCGTGATCGGGTCTCCTTTTGACTGCAGGTATGTCGCCGTCCAGGGCGTGCCACTGGCAGCCTGTGGCCAGAGAGCAAGGGTGTGGTCTACATAATATTTGTCGAAGCCGGATTTTTCAATCTCTTCCGGCGTCAGGTTGCGGGTGAGCTGGTGAACGATGGAACAGATCATTTCCAGATGAGCCAGTTCCTCTGTCCCGATGTCGGTCAGGATACCGGTCACTTCCTTGTAAGGCATGGTGTATCGCTGGGCGAGGTAGCGCATGGAAGCTGCAAGTTCTCCATCGGGGCCTCCGAACTGTGTGATGATGACCTGTGCGATCTTTGGGTTTGGTTTGGTGATCTTTACAGGGTATTGAAGTCTTTTTTCATATTGCCACATTTATTCACATCCTCCTTCCTGCCACGGCCACGGTTCGTTGATCCAGGCCCATCGTTCTTCAGATGTGCAGGCGGTATCGAGAGTAAGTGGACCGTAGTATTTGGCATATTCTTTCAGCGCCTGGACGCGCTGGCTCTTAAATTCTTCAAAATACTCCAAAGCTTCTTTGTTACATGGATGTGTGTCGAGGAAAAGTTTTGCGTCATCTACAGCGAAACTTACGACGTTGATCCAGTCCAGCAATTCTTTGCGGCAAGGTCTGTTATCTGACATTCTGACAACCTCCTGTTCCTTTAAAAGGTTTATCCAGTTCTTCAAAGATCGTTCCGCGGCAGAAGCCTTTTTCGGCATTGTAGAGATTCTGCCATGTCTGCCACGGGACATAAGCCATGGCAAGAGGCATGCGGTTCAATTCATCATATTTTTCTTCCATGTATACCGGACAGGAAGTTTGCGGGCGGTTTTCCGGAAACGCTGTCCGGGCGTGTGGGGAGCGCCTCATGTAATCGGATGCATGATAGTGGTAATTCGGCATTTGATGATCTCCTTTCATAAAAGTTTATGCACTAGTATTGTATGTGGGAAAATACGATGTGTGCCGGAAGGGGATTTTTTCAGTTGTTTTTACGGAGGTACTTGAGTATAATAGATATGATGGGAGTGTGGCTATGACGAAGAAAACAAGATATTTTGATTATAGTATGCTGGCGATTCTTATATTCCTGATCTGTTTTGGGCTGGCGATGTTATACAGTACCAGTTCTTACAGCGCCCTGGTGACGAATGGAGACAGCATGTTTTATTTTAAGAGGCAGATTTTTTTCTGTATTACCGGATGTGTGGGAATGTGGTTTGTGTCCCGTATTAATTATCATATTTACATCAAATGGGCGAAGAAGATATATCTCATCTCCATATTTTTGATGGTTCTGGTGCAGACGCCACTTGGGATGACGATCAATGGAGCCAGAAGGTGGATCCGGCTGCCTTTTGGGCAGCAGTTTCAGCCGGCGGAGGTGGCAAAGATCGCTGTGATCCTCTTTATCCCGGTTGTGATCATTAAACTCGGGAAGGAAGCCAGGACACTGAAGGGGATCGGGAAGATCCTGGCATGGGGAGGTTTTTCTGCCCTGTGTGTCTATAAACTTACGGATAACTTAAGTACCGCGATCATCGTAGCAGGGATCACCTGTATTCTGATCTTTGTAATGCACCCGAAGACAAAGCCGTTTCTTTTTATTATGGCAGGGGCGGCTGTTTCTATTCTGATACTGGTGTGGGTATTGGCAACGATGCTGAAAGACAGTGACAATTTCCGGTTGCAGAGGATCATCACATGGCTCAATCCGGAGGCTTATGCAAGTGACAATAGTTTCCAGACATTACAGGGATTATATGCGATCGGTTCCGGCGGATTCTTTGGGAAAGGTCTTGGAAACAGTACGCAGAAGATGATCATTCCAGAAGTGCAGAATGATATGATCCTTTCGGTCATCTGTGAGGAACTGGGAGTATTTGGAGCGATCGTCATCCTGCTTTTGTTTGGGATGTTATTGTACCGTCTGTTAGTGATCGCCCAGAATGCTCCAGATATGTATGGCGCTCTGGTTGTGACAGGTATCTTTGCACATATTGCTATCCAGGTGATCCTGAATGTGGCGGTTGTGACGAACCTGATCCCGACCACCGGAATCACCTTGCCGTTTATCAGTTACGGCGGTACGTCGCTGTTATTTCTGATGGCGGAGATGGGGATCGCGTTTGGAGTCTCGAGGACAATTAAAGTAGAAGAATAAAAGACTTTATTTTTATAGGGAAATGTGCTATGATAATTGATGTAGTATTTAAAACTACGTATAATAGAAATGGATGACGCGCATAATAGTGTTACGCGCAGGAGGAAGGCTATGAGTTATAAGATTATTGTAGACAGCTGTGGAGAATTAACAGAAGAAATGAGAGCATCAGGTGTCTTTGAGACGGCGTCTCTTGCGATTGATGTGAACGGACATCATATCATAGATGACGAGACCTTTGATCAGGCACAGTTTTTAAAATATGTAGAGGAATCGCCAGAGTGTCCGAAATCTTCCTGCCCGTCACCGGAAAGGTATATGGAAGGCTACCATTGTGAGGCAGAGCGTGTGTACGCAGTTACATTATCCGCGGAACTTAGCGGTTCTTATAACAGTGCGGTTCTTGGCAAGAACCTGTATGAAGAGGAATACGGGAAGAAGGATATCTACATCTTTAATTCACGTTCCGCATCGGTGGGAGAGACACTGATCGCCCTTAAGATCCGTGAATGTGAGGAGAAAGGAATGTCCTTTGAAGAAGTGACAGGACAAGTAGAAAGATATATTGAACAGAAGCATACATATTTTGTGCTGGAGACGCTGGAGACATTGCGAAAGAATGGAAGGCTGACGGGAATCAAGGCCATTATGGCAACAGCACTTAATATCAAGCCGGTCATGGGAGCGACGCCGGAAGGCGTTATCTGCCAGCTGGGTCAGGCAAGAGGCATAAAGAAGGCTCTTGCGAAGATGGCAGAGCATGTGGCTGCGGATGCGGTGAACACGGAAGAAAAGATCCTGGGGATCGCACACTGCAACTGCAGGGAACGGGCGGAGAGTGTAAAAGCGATGCTTCAGAAGAAGATGCAGTTTAAAGATGTGGTGATCGTGGATACGGCAGGCATCAGCAGTATGTATGCGGCTGACGGCGGCATAATAGTAGTTGTATAAATACTTGTAATATGGTATAATAATCGGCAGCGAAAGGAGTTAGACCGATGAGCCAGGAGAAAGTAGACAGATATAAAGAACAAAAAGCGAACAGAAAGCAGATCATGAAGAGAGAGAAGCGGCAGAATCTGATCCGTAAGTGCGTGATCGCAATGTGCGGACTCTTGCTTGTAGTCTGGGTAGGCTATTCCGCGTACAATGTGTATGATTCCGGAAAAGAACCGGAGAAGGTACAGATCGATTACCGTGCATTTGATGATTTCTCACAGAAGATTACGGAAGCGGGAGAAGCAGATAAGGCAGCAGCGGCAGAGGAGGCAGCGGCAGCAGAAGAAGCAGCAGCGGAGGACGCAGCGGCAGTTCAGGAGTAAGGGCTTCCGGAGAATCATAACATAGGATTGCTTTTGAAATGAAAGCGGGCAGATGTGATATCTGCCCGCTGTTTTTGCTATTTTGCATGGATGTTTTATATAATAAAAATATTTATAAGACTATCGCGCGCCAATTTGATACTTCTGATATACTCTTTTTCCTGCAACGAACAATAATATCACAATTACCGCATATATAATCGGAGCAATTTGAAAATTTGTCATATAGTTTCCAACCAGAGAAATTAGCCTATCATCCCATAATCCCCATATCATCAATAAATTGGTGGGCAATAAATCGTATATTTGGGAAAGAATCCTAAATTGATAAGGTATGTCTATCATCATTGTTAAAATCATAATTCCGACAGGAATTGCCATAACTGCAACACTATTCTTCAGCAATTCTGATAAAAACATAATCAAAACACTATTTAAAACAGATATTATGAGCAATGTAAAAAATAAAACCAAAACCGACTTACCTATACTCATTGTCCATGATGACATAGGAAATGCACTCTGCAATGCAGCATGAAAACCATCCGCTCCATAAATCACAATGCTTGAGATAGCGGTTGTTCCAAATAGAACGATTGATGCTACTAAACCAAATGTTATTCCTGCCAACATTTTCGCTATATATAATTGTTTTCTCCCGTATTGACTACATAGAATGATAGCGTCCGTCTTCCGTAAGTGTTCCATTGAAAACACGCTGGAAAGACATATCGTGATCATAAGTAAAAGCATATAATTTATTGTAGGCACATACACCCATAGATTGCGCCAACCATCCGCATATTCATAAGTGATTGGTATTTTTATTTGCAATTCTTTTTCTTTCCAAAAACCGATTTCCTTTTCCGTAAGCATTTGGTCTGCACGATTTTGGGCAATGGAATTTTGCCTCTCCAGATACAATTCATCAGAGTCCATTTTCTGCGACAGGTCATCATCCCCTGTAATATCTTGTACAAACAGATAGATTGGTAAATATTTCCGTACTTTTCCATCTGTCGCTTCTTCCTTGTAAGAATCCTGCATTTCTTGAAGTAAAGCATCATCAATGCTTCTGCCTGAAAGACTTCTTGCATACTGCCTGATTATATTCATCCTCTCATAACCACCGATCTCCCCATCGTATGAGGTAGAAATCAAATCAGAAACACTTACGAATACGCATAGTAAAACCATGATCATCCCAACGATCCACACAATTTTCCTATGTGTGATTTTTTTCATTTCATAAAGATATAACCTGCCTGACCAATTCATTTCAATCCTCCTCAAACTGCTTCAAATAGAATTGTTCTAAATCTCCAAAGTTCTCCTGCCATTCGCCTTGATATATCAACTGTCCATCTTTCATCATCAATATATTGTCTGCAATGTGTTCAATGTCTGAAACAATGTGTGTTGAAAGAATAACAATATTATTCTTTCCAATTTCAGCTATGATACTGCGGAAACGGACACGCTCTTTCGGGTCAAGTCCTGCGGTTGGCTCGTCCAAAATAAGCAGGCTTGGATTATTTAATAATGCCTGCGCTATCCCCAGACGCTGTTTCATACCTCCAGAATAGTTTTTGATTTTTTTGTTTTTATCTGCTTTCAATGATACAATTTCTAAAAGTTCATCTGCTTTGTGCTTTGCCTGTTTTTTCGTCAGCCCCTTTAGCGTTGCCATATATAGCAGAAAATCCATGCCTGTAAAATCTGGATAGTATCCAAAATCCTGCGGCAGATATCCTAATTTTGCACGATATTCTTCTGTTGCAACATCTATACCATCAAGCGAAACTGTTCCGCTATCTGGCTTCAAAACACCGCAGATCATTCTCATAAGCGTTGTTTTTCCGGCTCCATTCGCTCCCAATAAACCATGTACTCCATTTTGCAATTTTAAGGAGATACGGTCTACCGCTATTTTATTATGATACTGTTTTGTCAATCTATCTAAGACAAGCTCCATGTTAATTCCTCCGTCTGTTCGATACCTTTTTTCATTTCTTTTACTACTAACATAACTAAAACAACAAATCCGATTATCCAGATTGGCATATATTCCAGTTCATACATTAACGGGAAAATACGCTGCACAAAGGTATTCATTCCGCTGACACCGACAGCAATACCCATACACACATACATGGATTCCATTCCGTGTATTTGCCTTGTTGCCCATAATCCAATAAATACAGTCAGCATATAAGGCACTAATATATACAAGCTCACTTGAAAAACAGTTCCCAGATTATATATTGTGCAAAGAGGAATCAGGAATACCAGCAAGAGCAGATGAGATGTTCCCAAAATCCACATTCGGGCAAGTATGACACTTTTTAATGAAAAGCGGGCTGTCATTTCCAATTCTGCCATCAGATAGATACCAGAACGGGCATTTTCTGTTAGAATAGACAAAGCGACAAAAGGAATAAACGCCGAAATTATCCATAATATATCTTTTTCCATAAAACAGCCACAAACAATGGCTATTCCTAAAGTAAGACTATAAATGCTCCATACATACTTAGGAATATATCCAAACTGCGCCATCACAAAAGACAGATTGCTAATTTCAGCCTGGGGCATTTTTTTCAGAAATTCTTTTTTTCGTGTCGGTGCAGGCGCTTCAAAAATCTCCCTCAATTCTCTTTTTAAATTCGGCTTCATACAAAATCCTCCCCTCCCAGTACATCTTTCAGCTTCTTTAATATTTTTAAGTTCTTTCGATAAAGAGAAAATCTGGATATTTTCAAAATACTGCAAATATCAGATACTGGCACTTCATTTACATATCTTAAAAGCAACAATTCCTGTTCTTCTTTTGCAAGTTGGGATACCGCTTCTTTTAAGGCAATACCTGTGAGTAGCTCATCTTCCTTATCCTCTGTCAAAAGTTCATCTTCCAATAGTTCCGCTTGTCTTGCGCGATATATATCAACACACAAATTGTGGGCTATTGTATATAAATATCTTATTTTCTGCCCCCTTTCATAATAATTGCTGTTTTCCAGAAAGCGAAGGAAGGTTTCTTGTGTAACATCTTCCGCCATTTGTTGGTGATGCAATTTGAAATAGCAGTAGCGGTATATTTTATCATACTGTTCATCAAAATCCATATATCTCTGAAACCTCCTTTCACTTTGATTAACGGTTTGGGTGGTTGTAATGTGCGGCTGTCTATCAAAATCTTTGTTTGTTATTTTATCATACATGAACATTTTTGTTCGAGAAAGTGTGCCTGATCAAAGAGCAAAGTTTTTAATGAAAATATAAAAAAGGTCTTGAAATACAGAAAAAAGTGTTTTACAATGGTATCAAGTGGTAGAAAGTGGTGAAAAGTGGTTTGAAGTGGTAAAAAAGTGGAGACCATTTCAAGAGAGAAGGTGAGTTCTATGTTGAAAGGAGAGTACAGTCATAATATTGACACCAAGGGCAGACTTATTATTCCCGCAAAGTTTCGTGACGATCTGGGGGAGAATTTCGTCATAACGAAGGGAATGGAGAATTGCCTCTATGTATATCCGGAAAACGAATGGAACGCCTTTGAAGATAAACTTAACGCCTTACCGACCACCACGGACAAGAAAGCCCGTGCTTTTGCATATTTTTTTCAG
>CAYOSJ010000071.1:0-12340 GCA_964406595.1 uncultured Dorea sp. | reverse complement strand
AACTTCGGCAGGGTATCATGTCCCCACCAGCCGTCATACGAACCATTGCACGGCCAGGCTTCTGCCGCCTCATTCCAAAAATGGAAATAACTGCGGTATGGACTGTCCGCCGACAGATATGCACCCGGTTCATAACCTTCCTGTCCTTTGTATATCTTCTCTCTGTCCAGCCATTTATTAAATGAGCCGCAGTGATTAAACACACCATCTAAAATGATCCGCATGCCTCTGGCGTGAAGTTCTTCCACAAGCCTGATAAATAACTGATTGCTCGCCTCCAGGTTTCTCTTATCTGCTACGCGCTTCTGATATTTCGTTGCCTGTTCATTATCCGTCACGCCCTCGGCAAGTACCTCGCCTCCATCTTCCACGATCATCCCAAAATGTGGATCAATATAGTCATAGTCCTGAATGTCATATTTATGATTGGATGGAGACACGAACAACGGGTTAAAATACAGCACTTCCACGCCAAGATCCTGCAGGTAATCCAACTTATCAATGACTCCCTGCAGATCCCCGCCATAGAACTCCCGCACTCCATTGCTGTCTGGATATTTATTCCAATCTGTCACTTTACGGCTATAATCGCCAATGTAATAATATTCTCTGGTCTCCACATCATTAGACGTATCGCCATTGCAGAAACGATCGGTATATATCTGATACATGACCGCTCCCTTTGCCCAGTCTGGTGTAGAAAATCCCGGAATGATCTTGAAAGTATAATTATCGATCACTTCCCGAGTCAATCCATATCGATTGTAATAGTAGACCTCGCCTTCACATTCAATCTCAAAACAATAATTGAATGTATTCTCTCCCAGTCTCCAGCGAATCGTATAATAATCAAATTCCCCATTGCTGCCTTCTTTTTCCATCGGATAATTACCCGTGCGAGTCCAGAGACTCACACGGGTAACGTCATCTTTTGCGGTTCGGAACCTAAGTGTAACTAACTCACCGGGAGCGGGTTCCGGCGGCATCACATAGCCAAATGTCTCATCACAAAATATAGCCCGTTCTCTCATAGTTACTACCTCTTTTCTAAATTATGCCTCGCTTGCTCCGGTTTCAAATAATGCTTCAAATTCTTCTCTTGATATCTTTTCTTTCTCAAGCAGAAGGTCTGCACAGGCATGAAGGACGCTGTCATATTCATGAATGATACTCTTCGCTTTGCTATAACACTCATCAATGATCCGTTTTACTTCCTTATCGATCACCGTCGCTACACTTTCGCCATACGGACGCTGTGTATGCGCCAGATCCCGCCCGATAAACACTTCGTCGCCGTTATCATCGTAATTGATCAGTCCCACTGCCTCAGACATACCGAACTTCGTGACCATAGACTTGGCAAGTCCTGTTGCCTGCTTAATATCCTGAGACGCACCTGTCGTAATATCGTCAAATACTTCTTCCTCTGCCACACGTCCGCCAAGAGCGACCGTAATGTCCTGAAGCATCTTTCCTCTTGTATTGAACATCTCATCTTTCTCAGGAAGCGGCATCGTATATCCTCCCGCACTTCCGGTCGGAATGATGGAGACACTGTACACAGGTCCCACATCCGGAAGCACATGGAATAAAATCGCATGACCTGCTTCGTGGAAAGCCGTAATCCTCTTTTCCTTGTCAGAAATGACACGGCTTTTTTTCTCCGCGCCGATACCTACCTTGACAAACGCCTTGCGGATATCTTCCTGTTTCAAAAACAGACGATCCTCTTTTGCCGCAATAATCGCTGCTTCATTCAACAGATTTTCAAGGTCGGCGCCGGTAAATCCTGCCGTTGTCTGTGCAATTTGTTTCAAATCAATCTCTTCGCTCAACGGTTTTCCTTTTGCATGAACCGCTAAAATCTCCTCCCGTCCTTTTACATCCGGCCTTCCAACCATGACTTTTCGATCGAAACGTCCCGGTCTTAAAATGGCCGGATCAAGAATATCTACACGGTTTGTCGCCGCCATAACAATAATTCCTTCATTTACGCCGAATCCATCCATCTCCACAAGAAGTTGGTTCAGTGTCTGCTCTCTCTCATCATGTCCGCCGCCCATACCAGTTCCGCGTCGTCTTGCCACAGCGTCAATCTCATCAATAAATATAATACACGGCGCGTTTTTCTTCGCTTCCTCAAACAGGTCGCGGACACGGGATGCACCTACTCCGACGAACATTTCTACAAAATCAGAGCCAGAAATGGTAAAGAATGGAACTCCTGCTTCTCCTGCAACTGCTTTCGCAAGAAGTGTCTTACCTGTTCCCGGAGGTCCCACAAGAAGTACGCCTTTCGGGATTCTCGCACCTACCTGGATATACTTTTTCGGAGATTTTAAGAAATCTACGATCTCTTCCAGTTCTTCTTTCTCTTCCTCAAGTCCTGCCACTTGTGCAAATGTGATCTTTTTGTCTCTGTCCGTGCTAAGTCTGGCGCGGCTCTTTCCAAAGTTCATTGCCTTCGCGTTCGCTCCGCCTCCCTGACGGTTCATCATGATAAAGATAAACAAGACCACGCCTCCTGTCAGGAGAATCGGAAGGATCGTTGTCATAAACAAACTATCCTGCGGAATATCCGGCAGTTCATACTCTATGTTCTTCTGATCCATAAACTTTTCGATCTCATTGACATCTGATACATAGAGATAATATACCTCTGTTCCGTCCTCTCCCTCCTTCAGGACCTGTACCTGCCCTGTAGGAACCGCCTTATTCTGGAGAACCGTAATTTCTTCAATATGGTCGGCTGTCACCATCTTCTCAAATTCCTGACGTGTGATCGGCTCTCCACTTTCCTCAAAACGATTCGTAAACCACAATGCAACCAGCATAAACATTACAAATGCCAGCAGCACACTGCCATTTAATCCTCTGCTTTTTTTCGTATTCAATCTGTCTTAACCCCTTTCTACTCCACACCTTCTACAATTCCGATGTATGGTAGATTTCTATATTTCTGTGCATAATCAAGACCGTATCCTACTACGAACTCATCTGGAATATCAAATCCTGTGTAGTCTACTTTCACATCTTTTACTCTTCTGTCCGGTTTATCGAGAAGCGTACATAATCTCATACTCTTCGGACCGCGTTTTTTCAGGATCTCAAGCAGATAGGAAAGGGTTCTTCCTGAGTCGATGATATCTTCCACCACGATCACGTCCTTTCCTTCCAGTGTTTCGTCCAGATCTTTTGCGATCTTTACGATGCCACTTGACGCCGTTCCGTCACCATAACTGCTGACACTCATAAAATCCATGGACACTGGAACTGTAATTCTCTTCGCCAGTTCGCACATAAAGAATACTCCGCCTTTTAATACGCAGATAAGATGTACCTGCTTTCCGGCATAATCCTCACTGATCTTTTCCCCTAATTCCCTGATCCTCTCTGTAACTTCTGCTTCACTGATCATTACCTTGACCGTCTCTGCCATTTTCTTCTCCTCCATAAAATTGTATTTCCAATATTCTTCTCGTATGTTCCGTTACCTGATATTTCTGATTTTGCCGTCGTCCTACAACCCACATAATATGAGAACCGTCTGCCACAAGCCATATAGCCTGACGTTCTTCCCTGGGGATCTTCTCATTGATAAAATACTGTTTCAATCTCTGCGTTTCATCATTCCTATTAATTGTAAGATAGTCCCCCGGCTCTCGGTGTCTTATTTTTACAGTATTTCTTATTATATCATAATCAAACCATTTCGTGTAGGTTTTTTTCGGAAATACCTTTATTTCCGTATCAACTTCAAAGATCCGCATGGTATAAAGACCTTCCGGGACATTTTCTTCTGAAATCCGGGGCTCTTTCTTCTTCCCTCCTGCCTTTCCAAAAGAAATCCCCTCATAGCACCGCACTGCTGTCATTCCGTATGGCAGGCTGAGTTCCTTTCCCACTTGCTTCTTAAGAAGTTCTGACACCGCCCTGACATGCACGGACGCAAGATCCTTGTACTGTCCACAGACCCTGCCAAGAACCTCGTGAAGGACATAAGGCGCAAGCGCCTCGTCAATCCCATGATACTCCTCTGCCTTAAGGATCCATCGCTCTTCTTCCTGAGAAGATTTTTTCAGACAGGTTTCCACCGCTTTGTACGTCTCCCGCCTCACATAATCTCCCAACGCCCGCATTTGTTCCGCTGTCTCCGAAATGTGGAACATCGTCTGGCGGTTTACATGCTCTTCCAGATATGGGATGACTTCGTTTCGAATCCGGTTCCTTGTATAAGTATTATCCGCATTCGTAATATCTGTACAATAGGATATTTCCCATTTTTCCAGATATGATTCAATCTCCTCGCGTTTCGTACCTAACAGCGGGCGGATCCATACTCCCGACACCGGTGCGATCCCTCCAAGCCCGGCAAGCCCGGTCCCCCTGCACAGATTCCATAAAACGGTCTCCGCATTGTCGCCGCGATGATGCGCCAGGGCGATCTTCGTGCCATTTTCTTCCTCCATTACCTTTACAAATGCATCTCTTCTTACTTTGCGCCCTGCCTCTTCCTCCGTCAGATGCTGCTCCTTTGCAAGAAGAGGAATATTTTCGTGAAATACGGTGAGGGGAACGCCTTCCTGCCTGCAGATCTTACGGACATACATTTCATCCTCTTCTGCTGCCGCACCGCGGATCCCGTGGTTGATATGCACAGCGTGGATTCCAAAAGGAAGTTCTTTTCTCAACCTTAACAACACGAAAAGAAGGCATAGGGAATCTGCTCCTCCCGATATGCCTGCAATTACTTTGTCGCCTTCCATAAGCATCTGATATTTTTCTATATATGCCTTTACATTTTCATACATCTAAGAATCCCTCTACCATATCTTCTGCGTCTTGTATACTTAGATATATTATAGAAATTTCCTAAAAAATGCAAGTTCTCCCTATATTTTCCAGATTCCGATCACAAGCACCGTCATATCATCTACCGGAGTCTCGTCAGAACATTCCAGCACTTTCCCCAAGATATGGTGTGCGATCTCCTTAGGATTCTGCATGTCAATGTCTGCAATAAACTCTTCCATCAATGTATCCTGTCTGCCGGGCGGCAGTGCGTCTACCACGCCGTCCGTCACCATCACGACAAAATCCCCCGATGCTAATTCCCGCGTCGTAACGTCTATCTCAATGTCTTGTATCACACCGATCGGCAGTGTAACAGACTGGATCTTCTCCACCGCTTTCCCTCTCTTTATATAAGTCGTAGATGCCCCCGCCTTCACGATTTCACAAGTTCCTGTATACAGGTCAAACAGGCTTACATCTATCGTAGAGAAACGAACATCTTCCCTTCCAATGACCAGCGCCGTGTTCATAAGTTCCACTGCTGTCCTTACCGGAAAACCGGCATTTAACAACTCTTCCAGAAGTTCCACTACCATAGAACTTTCCTGAAAGGCTTCTACCCCCGATCCCATCCCATCAGAGAGCGCTACGCCCTTCTTCCCCCCTGGCAGATCCGTCATAAGAAATGTATCGCCAGAAATTTTATCGCAGTCTTTTCCTATCTTGGCGATCCCTTGTAATGTGTGGAACTTCGCCCCTTCCACACATGTGATCGTACAATATTCATCCCCTACGATCGGACGCTCTCCCTGTTCCGGCATCATCACACGCCCCACAAGGTCTCCGACCTCCGCCGCCAGTTCTTTCACCGGGATCATATACCCTTTCGCCGCCTTAATGGTAAGATGTATCTCATATTTTCCCTGCGGGGTGATGTAAAATACCGAAGACAACATACGGACACCGGATTTACGCAAATGATTCTTGATTTTCTTCTCCAGATGTTCATCCTCAAATATCCCCGCGTCCAGTTCCCGCGTCGTATCACGGATCGTCCTGGCAAAATTCTCAAGCTGACTTGCATATCCTTCCCTGTTCTGCACCAGCTTGTTATCCCACAATAATCTCTGTTTGGCATTCTCGTATGTTTCCAGAGATTCCCTTAAGAAACGCGGCGCCAAAAGACACTGCTTCTGCAATTTCCTCTTCAGTTCCACATTCAGTTCCGCACCGTAGTCCTCCACTGTACAAAAAATCTCCTGCATACGCTGGTAAGTCTGAAAACACTCCTCACCCAGACATTTCTCTCTTCTCTCACAGTCCGCACACACCTTCTCCGTCACATAACGAAACATATCCTCATTCTCTTCCTTCGTAAATGTCATCCGGTAATCCGCAAGTTTCAAAAATGTATCAGACAGATGCCCCAGCGAATCCGCCAACTTGTCCATCTGAATCACATACGGGTTTACAAAAATACCCTTTTCCTTCAATTCCGCCATATAGAATACTCCCCTTTCTAATTGGGGACGGGGTAAATTTAAAATTACTCCGTCCCAGATTGAAAATACCCTGTCCCAAATTGGAAAGGGAATTTCAACATACAAAAAACTCCGGGCAAATTGCCCGAAGTTTTATCTTTTGTACTCTATATTGCTGATAACTACTTAGCCTTGAAAATTATCTCATTCTCCTTCACTAAGCCCAGTTTATCCTTTGCCACTTCTTCTATGTATTCGTCCGTACCGACATATTCTTCCAGATCGTCAATCTCTGATGTCCTCGCCTTTTCTTCTTCTATCTGTTTTTCAAGTTCTTCTTCCTGCGCCTGATACTCCTGCTCCTTGGCGCGTAATGTCATCCCGTTTACAGATACCACGATAACGAGTAATAATATTACGGAACTAACTGCCAGCATACTTCTCCTATGCCGGTTTATACGCCTTTTCTTGCGTTTTTTCATATTCTTCATTTAAACTCACCCTTATCTTTCCGGCTCCCACACCGCAAATCTATTCTCCCCAATAGTAATTTTATATTATCGTGTTTTCTCCTGCTTATCAACATTTTTCACTTAAAAAATTCTCCAAAATTTTTCCACATCTTCGGACAACAATTGACATAAAAATCGCCCCAAGCACAACTCCTAGTACAAAATGCCATCGTATACTACCATTATTTGTTTGGTAAATTTGTCTAAATAAGTAAAATGCCACGCACAGCCAAAACACCATGTCTTCTATATTCAACATAACAATGCTATGTCTTACGATCTCCCGAAAACACCCGAGACATCTGTATGCCAGACGCACGCTTGCTCCTGAGAGAACCGCTACAAGAAACACAACTAATTCTTTTTCAATTCCTGACATTGCATCACCTGAACAGTTTGGAGAAGAGATTCTCCCCCTGTTTTGTCCCTGCATGCACATCGGAATAAGAAATACTGTCAATATGTCCTGACAGATCCACCTCTCCCTTTTCCAGACTCAGGCGGTTCACATGAAGATCGGTTCCTTTTACCATCATCATCCCCTGCTCTGTTTCCAACAATATCTCGTTTAAGTCAAAAGAAAGCACATCCATGACTCCTGTCACCAGACTGGTCTTCCTGTTATTTACAACAAGTTTATGGTTCTTCTGCGTTGTTCTTTCTTCCATGCCATCACAACCTTTCTTAAAAATTATATGAAAGGTTGTTCCCATTTATTACAAATATTTAAACAGACTTTTTGCCTCTTCTTTTTTCGTTGTTTCCTGAATATCCAGGACCTCCACTTTCACAGCCTTTGTTCCGAATTGAATCTCAATAATATCCCCGGTCTTCACCTTCACAGAAGCCTTGGCGGTCTTGCCATTCACAAGAACCCTTCCTGCGTCACAGGCTTCATTTGCCACAGTCCTTCTCTTGATCAGTCTGGACACTTTCAAAAATTTATCTAATCTCATCATCTTCTCCTAATTGAAATTTAAAAAGGCAGAGAGATCAAAACCTCTCTACCTCTGTTTTATACTCTGATTAATAATTGCTTATGCATTAACAGCATCTTTTAATGCTTTACCTGCTTTGAATTTAGGAGCCTTGCAAGCGCTGATCTTCATAGTCTTTCCTGTCTGTGGGTTTCTTCCCTCTCTTGCTGCTCTTTCGGATACTTCAAATGTACCAAATCCAACTAACTGAATCTTGTGTCCTTTCTTAAGTTCATCTGTTACTACATCAACAAAAGCCTTTAATGCTTTTTCGGAATCTTTTCTAGATAACTCTGCTTTATCAGCAATAGCAACTACTAACTCTGTCTTGTTCATGGATAATTTCCTCCTCTTGTTTAAATAAATTTCGGCTTTCACCCTTAGTTACTGTTATACCTGTTTTCCCCTTTTATGTCAAGGTTATTTTTCCCATTTTGCCCGTATTTATGGGTTTTTAACAATTTTTACTACATTTTATCTATCACAGCCGAAAAGAAAATATATGATTTAAGAACCTTTCTTTTTCCTCTGTCTGACGAATCGCCATATTTATTTTTTCAATGCTTTTTACTGATATCCACGCCTTATTCGATCGATAATAGGAATCCGCTACCTTCCAAAATTTTTCAGGGTAAATAAGTCGAATTTTCAGATATTCCATTTCCGCATCACTCAACGGCCTGATCGCAGAATATGCATTCAGCATATTGTCCCCGAGCCGTTCTTTCCACCCTTGTTTCTCCAGCACTTTCCGGAGAAAATAATAAAGATCTTCCACCTGCACATCTTTCCGAAATTTATCAAAATTCGTCACCATGAGAATGCTTTGGGCGGGAAGCGGAGCCATGAGAATGTTGTGGTAATTGTACTCTCCATGAGTCATACAATTCTTCTGGATACTGCCGCTATAAAGCGCATCGTAATCGGAGTCCTCCAGTTCCTGAAGCGCCACATCTGCCCAGCGATACATTTTATCAAAACAACCTAAAAATGCGAACTCAAATTCACCCTTCGGAGACACGCCCCGCATATATTTTCTCACTTTATTCAACTCTCGGTTGTGACGCATATACTCGTCTTTCAAATGCATTGCCACAGGCACATGATTGTCAAATTCCATCTGCATCGCAATGTGAAGTTTCGCCAGATTTCCTGTAACTTTCAGGAGTTCTCCGGTTCTTCGTATATCACATTCCCGCCCGGCGCCCCAATGCTTCAATATATACGTACCGCCAGACTCAAGGCTCGTGATATATTCACCCTCCTTATTTTTCACAGGAAAATCTGCCTGCACCATTCTCTGACTTCCAAGGTATTCATACAGTTCAAGAAGTGCAGGAATCTTCGTACGCGACACACCCATCTCCTTCAACAGAAGCAGCCCCTTATCTGTGTCGCATAAAATAGCACCCCTTGTCTTGCGGGTGCTGCTAACTACGACGTCATACTGTTCTAATATACTACTCAACTCATATTCCTGCATAACAATCCCCTGCACTTTACATTACATATTCTCTCTAATCTATGCAAAGCTTCGCCGGAATATGTGCAAACCCCAATCTGGGACGGGGTAAATTTAAAATTACTCCGTCCCAGATTGAAAAATCCCTGTCCCTTTTTAAGCTTTTCGCAAGATATCCCACTACACATCTCTTATGTGCTTTAATAATTCTTCTTTTGTATTAAGTTCTGGCTCTTCAATTACAAGTTCCAGTAAACCATTTAATTTCTCTCCGATTTCTTTCCCCTGCGAAACACCGGCTTCCAGCAGATCTTTGCCATTCACCGCCAGTTCTTTCAACGATACACACTGCTTTAACGCAACAATTTCCTGATATAATTTTTCTATATCATCAAGATTTTGCAGTTTTTCTTCTCGCTTATACATGCTCTGCGCCAATACGTCCGCCCTGCGCACTTCCATGTAATATGGAAATAGATCTTCTCCTATCTTATTCATAGCACGACGGACATTCTTTGCTGTCGCAGGCATACGATAATCGTGATACAGCACTAATTTCGACACTCTATAAAGTGTATCGTTATCAAATTTCAGTCGCTTTAATATTTTCTTCGTGATTACCTCACTTTCAATCGCATGTTTCTTAAAATGTGCTCTTCCATCCTCATCAAATGTCTTAAATGCCGGCTTCCCCATATCGTGAAAAAGCATCGTTAATCTCAGCACTTTGTCTGCACGAATATTGGCAAGGGCATGTATTGTGTGCTCTCCTACGCTATACGCGTGGTGCGGTGTCTCCTGCGATGTCTCCATCAATATATCAAACTCAGGAAGGAATTCTTTCGTAATTCCCAACTTGTATGCATCTCGAATGAGTTCCGGTCTCTTGGAGACCAGCATTTTCACAAGTTCCACTTGTATCCGTTCCGCACTGATATTCTGAAGCGTAGGCGCCAGTTCCCGCATTCCCCTACGCGTCTCTTCATCAATGCTAAATCCAAGTTGTGCCGCAAAACGCACACCGCGAAGGATTCGAAGCGCATCCTCAGAAAAACGCTCTTTTGCATTTCCCACACAACAAATAATGCCATTTTGCAAGTCTTCCATTCCACCAAATATATCAACTAAACCGTCTTTGTCATTATATGCCATTGCATTGATCGTAAAATCACGCCTCAGCAAGTCTTCCTTCAGACTCCGCGTAAATGTTACCTCTGTCGGATGACGGTTGTCCTCATATTTCCCGTCAATCCGGTATGTTGTGATCTCAAATCCCTGACCTTCCAACAATACTGTGACAGTCCCGTGCTCGATTCCCGTATCAAACGTACGGGCAAAAAGGGCTTTTATCTCCTCTGGCATGGCAGACGTCGTAATATCCCAGTCCTCCGGCTCCCTGCCAAGAATAGAATCCCGCACACATCCACCTACCGCGTATGCTTCGAAACCGTGCATCTGCAGCGTTCGAATAATCAAATTCACTTTTTCCGGTAATATAATCCTATTTTTCATTATAAATGCCTCCATGCATATTATACCACAGTTGGGGACGGGGTAAAATTAAAATTACTCCGTCCCAGATTAAAAAGTCCCTGTCCCTAATTACAGTTTACCCTGTCCCATTTCATCTTTTATAATTTTTCTTATCTCTTGTGATTCTTTTAAAGAAATGTTCAACTTCTTCCTGACTCTTTCTTCAAAATCCATTCTTGTTTTTGAATAATCCAATATTTCTTCTCTGGGAAGTTTTAATTCATATATCATATCCCAAAGAATATCTTTCGCGATCTCAATTCTCTGCATCCGTTCCTCTTCAGGTATATCAATAAAGAAATCTCTGTCGCTTCTTCCATGAAATTCTAAAAATTCTTTTTGATTTCTAAACCTTTTCTGGTTCATTGCATAAACGGACGAAGACAAAATCTCTTCCTCTGGTTTTTGTGCCTGGTAATATTCGAAAACACTACTGTATTTATATTCATTTACATTTTTACACATTTTAGCCTTAACTGGGTTTAAATGAATATATTTTACACAATTCCAAAAATAACTTTCTGTTTCTATACATTGACTTCTGTATCGGTCTTGAAATACATATCCGATTCGTCCATGTCTGTAATTATAATAATGGGCATAATTGGCTAAGACTTTTGCCATGAAAGCGGAAAGTTCCTTGAGTTCCGCCTGTAATAATAAATGAAAATGATTAGACATAATACAATATGCATAGATTTTCACATTGTATTCCTGATAATTCTCTCGAATCAAATTTAGAATTCTTGTTTTTTCTCGTTTATCTCTAAAAATGGCTAACTTGTTCAACCCTCTGACAATGATATGATAACAGCCCGTCTGACTTTTTTGCCTGGCTCTTCTCGGCATTTTACCCCTCCTTTCAAAAAGGGACGGGGATTCTTCAATTTGGGACAGGGACTTTTTAATCTGGGACGGAGTAATTTTAATTTTACCCCGTCCCCAATTATTAGTAAGATTTTCCCCAATATGCCATGTGTTTCGCCGGTTTTCCGCACCAAATACATTTGTCTGAGATCATCTCTTCATCCTCGATCAGACATCTTGTTGCTGCGCCGCCTGTCACATACTTAACTTCGCCTTCACATTCCGGATCTCCACACCAGCAGGCTTTTACAAATCCACGGTTTTCCTTGAACTTCGCTTCCATTTCATCCATAGTCACTGCTGTGTCAATATGACTATCTAAAAATTCTTTCGCTCTGTCGTACATATCACTCTGGATCGTTTCTAAGATCTCACGCAGTTTTGTTGCAATCTCGTCGATAGATACAACAATCTTCTCACGGTTGTCACGGCGTACCACAACAACCTGATTATTCTCAATCTCTTTTGGCCCGATCTCAATACGTGTCGGAATACCAAGAATCTCCTGCTCAGAGAATTTCCATCCCGGACTCTTCTCAGAATCATCAATCTTAACTCTATATCCGGCCTTTTTAAGTTCCTCATAAATTGCATTTGCCTTATCAAGCACGCCTTCCTTATGCTGTGCGATCGGGATGACACGACACTCCACCGGTGCAACATGTGGTGGAAGTACAAGTCCATCATCATCACTATGAACCATGATAAGTCCGC
>CAYOSJ010000070.1:0-12476 GCA_964406595.1 uncultured Dorea sp. | reverse complement strand
ATTACTTCCTGTCAGGATTTACAGCAAAACTTGCAGGTACAGAGCGTGGGATCACAGAGCCTACACCAACATTCTCTGCTTGTTTCGGACAGGCATTCCTGGAACTGCATCCTACAAAGTATGCAGAGGAGCTTGTTAAGAGGATGGAAAAGAGCGGCGCTAAGGCATACCTTGTAAATACGGGATGGAATGGAACAGGCAAACGTATCTCCATCAAGGATACACGTGGTATCATTGATGCGATCTTAAGCGGTGATATTAAGAATGCGCCGACAAAGACAATTCCGTATTTCAACTTTGAAGTTCCGACAGAACTTCCGGGAGTAGATCCGGCGATCCTTGATCCACGCGATACTTATGCAGATGCTGCTGAGTGGGACGCTAAGGCAAAAGATCTTGCAGGAAGATTTGTAAAGAACTTTGAGAAGTATGAGAGCAATGCAGCAGGAAAGGCTCTTGTTGCAGCAGGTCCACAGTTATAATCCGGTATATCCAAAAAAGTACAGTTGTAAAATCTGTAAAAATGGGTTATAATAGTCTTAGATAAAAGCCTGAGATGTTCGATACTCCTGTAATTTTGAACCTACAATACTTTAAACGGGACTCTTATATCTCCGTAATATGTCAGGCCTTCATTATGCAGAGGAAGACAAAAAAGCGGATGCGGACACCCACCTGGCTACGGCTAGGAGTCAAAATACAGGAACCGGCATTTTGGGTCTGATACAAAAGATAAGAGGCAGTCGTATAACGGCTGTCTTTTTCATACATTTAAATTATGGGATGCCCGAATCGTATTGAAAATAGACAGAACAGAAAGAGGTACATATTTGTGAAGCGAAAGTTAGAGAAACAGTTGTATTATGGACTTGCAGTGTTGGCAGCGCTTTTCATAGTAGTAGGTCTGACGGCGGCAATCCGGGGGACCAAAAAAGAGGAGGTTGTGCGTCAGTCTGAAGTGGAGAAAGAGGATGCAGGCAGTACAGATAAGAATCCATTGATCCGAGTGCTTCTTATGACAGATGGATATCAGGATATTGTCCATCCCAGCGTGTCTCTTTCAAGCGACGCCGGACTTACGGTCTCCTGCGGGGAAGAACAGGAGGAATGGGAGGCAGGAAAAGAACTTGTCCTTGCACCGGATGATGAAAGATTTCAAAAAGGGATCATCCGTGTGCAGGCAAAAGAAGGGAAGGTGACGGTAAATCATCTGAACAGGGGATATGGGACGCCTTCCTATGACGGGGTTCTTGAACTTCGGACAACAGCAGAAGGGATCGTAATGATCAATGAACTTCCGGTAGAGAGTTATCTATGTGGCGTCGTGCCAAGCGAAATGCCCTCTTCCTACGAGAGCGAGGCATTAAAGGCGCAGGCAGTGTGTGCCAGAAGTTATGCTTACAGGCAGATGGAAGGGTATGCTTATCCGGAGTATGAGGCTCATGTCAATGACAGTACGGATTATCAGGTTTATGGGAATTCTCAGCCTGCTGACAATACGGCGCAGGCAGTGGCAGAGACGGCAGGGGAAGTTGTCCGTTATAAGGGACAGATCGTGACGACTTATTACTATTCAACCTCCGGTGGGCGAACCACCAGCGTGGAAGCATGGGGAAGCCAGCCCAGTGATGCCAACGCGTATCTTCAGTCAGTAGAAGTCAAAGGGGAAGATGGAGATTATGAGAAAGATCTGCCATGGTATTCATGGGAGGCTGTTGTTCCGATCGAGACGATGTCTGATCTGGTAGGATTAAATACGGGAACAGACGTGGGGACTTTGCATAGCATTGATATTCTTGAAACAGGTCCCGGCGGAGTGGCGCTTAAGATAGAGGCAGTTGGTGATGCGGGGAGCGTCGTGGTAGAAACGGAAAATAAAATTCGCAGAGCGCTGGGAGGCGCAGGGTACACCATACAAAAGCAGGACGGTACAACCGTTGACAGCGGGGCATTGCTTCCAAGTGCATTTTTTACTATTGAAAATACGAAAGATGCATTTCTTATCAAAGGGGGCGGATTTGGGCATGGGATCGGTATGAGTCAAAATGGTGCGAATGAGATGGCGAAGGCAGGGAAAGATTATAAAGATATTCTGACATTATTCTATCAAAATGTGACGATAGAGCAGTAACAGCAGGGCGATCATGCACGTTTAGTAGACAAAACTGTAAAAATCGGGTACAATATAGCATTATGAAGAAGTTAAACGAACTCTATCAGAAAGTAAAAGGAATATCTGAAGAAATTTCAAGTCATCATGTGGGTGCTTATGCGGCACAGACGGCTTATTTCTTTATGCTCTGCATGATCCCGATCATCCTGCTCCTTTTGACGATGATCCAGTATACGCCGGTGACAAAAGCAGATGTCATGACGGCGGTGATCCAGGTGTTCCCAACTTCTGTGGATTCCATGATGACTTTTATTGTGAATCAGGTATACAATCAGTCCAGGGGAATTATTCCGATCACGGTGATCGTGGCACTTTGGTCTGCAGGAAAGGGAGTTCTTGCCATGAGCACAGGGCTCAACTGCGTGTACAAATGTCAGGAGACCAGAAGTTATATCTTCTTAAGGATCCGGGCAACGGTATATACAGTAATGTTTATTCTTATCATTATTTTATTGCTGGTGCTGTCTGTTTTTGGCAATACGTTAAATATATTTATCGAGGAGCATTTTTCCTTCCTGGCAAATGTGGCAGACTGGCTTATCCGGGCGCGTATTTTTATTACGCCGAGCGCGCTTGTTGTGTTCACGCTTCTTACGTATAAGTTCTTGCCAAACCGGAAAGATAAATTGTTAAAGCAACTTCCGGGCGCAGTATTCGCGGCACTTGGCTGGATGATCGTATCATGGGTGTTTTCCGTGTATGTAGATGTATTCGAAGGATTTTCCAGTATGTATGGAAGCCTGACAACGATCGTGCTTATTATGTTATGGTTGTATTTCTGCATGTACAGTATCTTACTTGGCGGAGAAATCAATGTGATGATGCATGATAAGTTGTTTGTAGGGAAAGATAAATAGTTCCCGGTTTATTCTTGACAATCTGATTTGTTGTGTTAAAATGGTTAGGTATATAAGTTAGAAAAGCGATGACCGTGTTAAGTAGAGAACCATTTTCCGTCAGAGAGAGGAAATCCCCGGCTGAAAGTTTCCTTGGGTTCAGGTGGCGATCGAATTTCCCACGTGAGCTGCATTTCTGAAATCATAGTAGGAAGTGCCGTGTATGCACGTTATGCAGTAATGAGTGTCCATGTATGTGTGAGGATTTAAGTGGCAAGGATTGTCAGATTCCCGGACAGCATGGAAATTAGGGTGGTATCACGGGTGATTCCCGTCCCTTTTTAGGGGACGGGTTTTTTTATTGTCAATCAGGAGGAGAAGAAAGATGAAAGAAAAGTTACAGAACATCAAAGACGAAGCGCTCCAGGCGATCTCGGAAGCGTTTGCGCCGGAGGCATTAAATGATGCGCGTGTGAAGTATCTTGGTAAGAAAGGAGAACTCACTGCAGTATTAAAGGGAATGAAAGATGTTGCACCGGAGGACAGACCGAAGGTGGGACAGATGGTAAATGAGGCAAGAGAAGTCATTGAGAAAGCAATAGAAAAAAAGAAGGTGGCTATGGAGCGCGCTCTTCGTGAGGAAAAGATGAAGCGAGAAGTGATCGACGTAACACTTCCTTCTAAGAAAAATATGGTAGGGCACCGTCATCCGAATACGATCGCTTTGGAAGAAGTTGAGAGAATTTTCATTGGTATGGGTTATGAGGTCGTGGAAGGGCCTGACGTAGAATATGATCTTTATAATTTCGAAAAATTGAACATTCCGGCAGATCATCCGGCAAAGGACGAGCAGGATACATTTTATATTAATAAAGATATCGTGCTCCGTACCCAGACATCTCCGGTACAGGCTCGTGTCATGGAACAGGGGAAACTTCCGATCCGCATGATCGCACCGGGAAGAGTGTTCCGTTCCGATGAGGTAGACGCGACACATTCTCCGTCTTTCCATCAGATTGAGGGGCTTGTAGTTGATAAGAATATTTCCTTTGCAGACCTGAAAGGAACCTTGGAGGTATTTGCAAAAGAATTGTTTGGACCGGACACGAAGACAAAGTTCCGTCCACATCATTTCCCATTCACAGAGCCAAGCGCAGAGGTAGATGTGTCCTGCTTTAAATGTGGAGGCAAGGGCTGTCGCTTCTGTAAAGGTTCCGGCTGGATCGAGATCCTTGGCTGTGGCATGGTTCACCCACATGTGCTTGAGATGTGCGGAATTGACCCGGAGGAATATACGGGATTCGCATTTGGCATGGGGCTGGAGCGCGTGGCATTGTTGAAGTACGAGATTGACGATATGAGACTGTTATATGAGAACGACATCAGATTCTTAAAACAGTTCTAGCGAGCACACAAAGAAAGGAAGCACGAACGAAGTAAGTATAGGAAAGAGGAGATTAAAAATGAATACATCATTATCATGGATAAAAGCATATATTCCAGACCTTGATGTGACCGCACAGGAATACACAGATGCGATGACACTTTCTGGAACAAAAGTAGAAGGATATGAGAAATTAGATGCTGATCTTGAGAAGATCGTAATCGGTCAGATTGAAAAGATCGAGAAACACCCGGATGCAGATAAATTAATTGTGTGTCAGGTAAATGTAGGTACACAGACTGTGCAGATCGTCACGGGAGCGCCGAATGTAAAAGAAGGAGATAAAGTTCCTGTCGTATTGGACGGTGGACGCGTGGCGGGCGGACACGAGCCGGGACAAAAGGTCGCAGGAGGCGTGAAGATCAAGAAAGGGAAACTTCGTGGTATCGAAAGTTATGGCATGATGTGTTCCATCGAAGAACTTGGTGCTACGAGAGAGATGTACCCTGAGGCGCCGGAGTACGGGATCTATATCTTCGGGGACGATGCGGAAGTTGGCGCAAGTGCTGTCGAGGCATTGGGATTAAATGACGTTGTATTTGAATATGAGATTACATCGAATCGTGTGGATTGTTACAGCGTGATCGGTATTGCGAGAGAGGCGGCGGCTACTTTCCGTAAGAAATTTGTTCCTCCGGTCGTGGCTGAGACAGGAAACAGTGACGATGTAAATGATTTTATTAAAGTTACAGTAAAGGACCCGGATCTGTGTCCGAGATATGTGGCAAGGGTTGTGAAGAATATCAAGATCGGACCTTCGCCAAAATGGATGCAGAGAAGGCTGGCATCTGTAGGAATCCGCCCGATCAATAATCTGGTTGATATCACAAATTACGTGATGGAAGAGTATGGTCAGCCTATGCATGCTTATGATCTTGATACGATCGCAGGAAATGAGATCATTGTCCGCAGAGCAGAAGCGGGGGAGAAATTTGTAACACTTGACGGGCAGGAACGCCAGATGGACGAGAGTGTACTGATGATCTGTGACGGTGAGAAATCGGTAGGTATTGCAGGAATCATGGGAGGAGAGAACTCCATGATCACAGATCAGGTGCAGACGATGCTATTTGAAGCAGCATGTTTTGACGGTACGAATATCCGTAAGTCCAGTAAGAAAGTCGGACTTCGTACAGATGCTTCCGGTAAATTTGAGAAAGGACTTGACCCGAACAATGCGGAGGCTGCAATGAACCGTGCATGCCAGTTGGTTGAAGAACTGGGTGCAGGTGAGGTTGTCGGCGGAAGTGTTGATGTATATAGTAAGAAGAAAGAGCCGGTAAGAGTGCCATTTGACCCGGATCAGGTAAATGCGCTCCTTGGCACAGACATTTCCAAAGAGGATATGCTGTCTTATTTCAAGATGATCGAGCTGGAGTATGACGAGAAGACAGGCGAAGTTATTGCGCCGACGTTCAGGCATGATATCTTCCGGCCGGCAGATCTTGCGGAGGAAGTGGCAAGATTTTACGGGTATGACAATATTCCGACTACACTTCCAAGAGGTGAAGCAACTACAGGTAAATTATCCTTCAAACTGCGAGTAGAAGAAGTGGCAAGAGATATCGCGGAATTCTGTGGCTTCAGCCAGGGCATGACGTATTCTTTTGAGAGCCCGAAGGTATTTGACAGATTGAGAATTGCCGAAGATTCACCACTTCGTCAGGTTGTGGAGATCAGCAATCCGTTAGGAGAGGACTACAGTATCATGCGGACCACTTCACTGAATGGAATGTTGACATCTCTGGCAACGAATTATAATAGAAGAAATAAGAATGTAAGATTATATGAACTTGGGAATGTTTATCTGCCGAAAGCATTGCCGCTTACAGAACTTCCGGAAGAGCGTATGCAGTTTACTCTGGGTATGTACGGGGACGGAGATTTCTTCAGTATGAAGGGTGTTGTAGAGGAATTTTTCGAGAAGATCGGTCTTCTTAAGAAAGAGATCTATGATCCAAATGCAGGGAAGCCATTCCTTCACCCGGGACGTCAGGCAAATATCGTTTACGATGGAACGGTAGTGGGTTACTTAGGAGAGATCCATCCGGATGTGGCAGACACATACGGAATCGGAGAAAAGGCTTATGTAGCAGTGATCGATATGCCGGAGATTGTAGAAAAAGCAACATTTGACAGGAAATATACAGGAATCGCCAGGTATCCGGCAGTGACCCGTGACATTAGCATGGTAATGCCAAAAGAGATCCTGGTAGGGCAGGTAGAGGAAGTGATCGAGAAAAAAGGCGGCGCGTATCTGGAGAGTTATAAACTTTTTGATATCTATGAGGGCGCCCAGATCAGGGAAGGTCACAAGTCCGTGGCTTACTCGATCGTATTCCGTGCGAAGGATAAGACGCTGGAAGAGGCAGATGTAGCGCAGGCGATGGATAAGATTTTGAAAGCCCTGGAGGCTATGGGAATCGAACTCCGAAAGTAGAAGAGGAGAAAGATTGAAAATGAAGAATAAACAGATGATAGGACTCATTGTCGCGGTTGCTTTATTTATTGTCACAGGTGTGGCAAGTGTGTTGACGAACACATTTGCCCGTAATCTAAGTTCTGAAGAGGTGGTAGAGAAAATCTTTGCCGGAAATTTTGAATTTCAGCCTCCGAACAGTGATTATGTAGCGGTCGTAGACGTAACAGGCACGATCCAGGAGCAGACGTCGACCGGGCGGTTTGATGTGGCGGAAGGATACCAGCATACGACAACGATGGAGTATATCAACGAGTTAATGTCAGATTCGAATAATAAAGCAATTTTATTGTATGTGGACTCTCCGGGAGGAACGGTATATGAGTCGGAAGAATTGTATCTGAAATTGCTGGAATATAAAGAAGTGACGGGGCGTCCTGTGTGGGGGTACATGGCACATTATGCTGCCTCCGGAGGATATCTGATATCCATGGCATGTGACAGGATCTATGCAAATGCGAATACCACGACTGGTTCTATCGGCGTGATCATGTCTGGATTTGACATGACAGGGCTCTATGAGAAACTGGGGATCCGTTATGTAAGCATTACAAGTGGAGAGTATAAGGACAGCAGTCAGTTGACAGAGGAGCAGATCGCAATCTATCAGACGCAGGTAGATGAATTCTATTCTAAATTTGTAGATATTGTGTCTGAAGGAAGAGGGATGACAGAAGAAAGAGTAAGAGAACTTGCCGATGGACGTACGTATACCGCCAATCAGGCGCTGGAGAATGGACTGATCGATGAGATAGCCCTTTATGATGATATGAGGACGGCTATGGGAGAAGAGATTGGGACGGATATGTTTTATCAGTTGGAGTCTCCGGGGGATTTGTTTTCTTCTTTGTTCGCACAGGTGAAAGGTCTGATGCCGAAGTCTGAGGCACAGATATTAACTGAAACCGCAGCAGATATGGAAAGCGGGGTGCCGATGTATTATGCAGAACAATTGCAGTAGAAATGAAGTGACTTATGCAGGATTCTGGGTGCGTTTTTTTGCTTACATGGTGGACAGCATCCTTGTGTTCTTCGCGCTTCTTATTGTGAGGCTGGTTATGGCAGGAGTTATGGCAGCGGCGGAGGGGACGCCTCTTGCCGGCCATATATTATTTCAGTATGATCTGGTGGATATTGTACTATATCTTGCACAGACGGTGTATTTTGTCCTTTTTACTTATTGCACGGGAACAACACCGGGGAAGAGGCTTATGAACCTGCGGGTGATCAGTACGGACTGCGGCAAGTTGACCTTTATCAATGTGCTGTACAGAGAAGTGATCGGAAGATTCTTAAGTGGCGTGTTCCTGGGAATTGGATATATTGTGGCAGGAATTGATAAGCAGAAACGAGGCGTCCATGATATGCTCTGCGATACGCGTGTGATCTATGCAAAGAAAGTGAAAGCATATCCGGTGCGCCAGACTGCGACGGAAAACAACTGCCCTGTGCCTCTGCCGCCGCAGACAGGTTTGCATGAAAAGGAGAGCAACCAGGTGGCGCCGCCGGTGCAGGAGCCGCCGCAGACAGGACCGTATCGCATGGTGCAGCCACAGAGTGAGCCGCCGCAGGATACACATACGAGGGATTTATAATTATGAAACGTCAGGATTTTTATTATGAATTGCCGGAAGAATTAATCGCGCAGGATCCGTTAGAGGATCGTTCCAGTTCCAGGCTTCTTGTACTTGACAAGGAGTCCGGGGCTGTTTCGCATCATGTATTTAAGGAGATAACGGATTATCTGAGAGCGGGCGACTGTCTTGTGATTAATGATACAAAAGTGATTCCGGCAAGACTTATCGGTTCTAAAGTTGGAACTGAGGCAAAGATAGAGATATTACTATTAAAAAGAAAAGAAAATGATGTCTGGGAAACGCTTGTGAAACCAGGGAAAAAGGCGAAAGTTGGAACGAAGATCCGTTTTGGGGAGGGTCTGCTTGTGGGAGAAGTGATCGAGATTGTGGAAGAAGGCAATCGCCTCATAAAGTTTACCTACGAGGGAATCTTTGAAGAGATCCTAGATCAGTTGGGGCAGATGCCCTTGCCCCCCTATATTACACACCAGCTGGAAGATAAGAACCGTTACCAGACTGTCTATGCAAAGCATACAGGCTCTGCGGCGGCTCCGACGGCAGGACTTCATTTTACACCGGAACTTTTACAAAAGGTAGAGGACATGGGGGTGGAGATCGCAAGAGTCACACTTCATGTAGGACTTGGAACATTTCGCCCGGTGAAGGTGGAGGAGATTACGGATCACCACATGCACTCGGAATTCTATCAGATAGATGACGAGGCTGCACAGAAGATCAATCGTGCAAAAGAAAACGGACATCGGGTAATCTGCGTGGGAACTACGAGCTGCCGTACGATAGAGTCTGCGGCGGATGAACGGGGACACATAGAAGCGGGAAGCGGCTGGACAGAGATCTTTATTTATCCGGGATATCAGTTTAAGATATTGGACTGCCTGATTACGAATTTTCATTTGCCGGAATCTACGCTTATCATGCTTGTCTCTGCACTGGCAGGAAGAGAACATGTCTTAAGTGCGTATGAAGAGGCGGTGAGGGAGAGATACCGGTTCTTTTCTTTTGGCGACGCGATGTTGATCTGTTGATATGGAACTTATTTATTTGCTGACTTTTCCGATATATTATGAAAGGATGAATTGCAGGAAAGGAGGCGTTTTCAATGAATTTTTTTACAGTTCAAAATATAGGTAACTATACAAAAACCATGGAAATGCAGATGAAGTGGAAGAAGAAAAAGACCACGGGCGATTTTACTGCAGATGGCAGTACAAAGTTGAACGATCCGGTAAGACGTCAGGCAGAGGAAATCCGAAAGTCAAGAAAAGACGGTTCGTCTCAACTTTCTGCGCAGATCGATCTGAAATTACAGAGCGGGAAGAAACTTACGCCTGAGGAAATGGATTACCTGCAGAAGACAGATCCGCAGAAATACCAGAAGATAAAATCCATGGAAGCGGAGCAGAAGAATTATGAGAAAGAACTGAAGAGATGTAAGACAAAGGAAGAAGTGCAGCGTGTCAAAATGGCACATACTGCTTCATCTCTGGATGCAGTCAATAGCATCAAGAATAATCCCGTTATTCCGGAAGAGAAGAAGTTTGAATTGATCATGCAGGAGCATTATAAGCATAAGGCTCTTGAGACATCTACAAAGGAATTTGTAGAAAGTGGCGAATATGCAAAACTTCCGACAGAGGCAGAAAAAGCGAAGGCAGAGGAGGATCTGAAAAAAGCAGAGGAAGCAGAACTTGGCATTAAGGATCCGGCAGAAGACAGCGAAAAAACTGAAGAAGATAAGGGTGAAGACGCAGAGGTAAAGAAGGACGATGGCGCAGAGAAGATACTGAAAGACCAGGCATCTCTGGAACTGGCTAAAAAAATCATCAAAGATGAACGAAAGATGACCCGAATGGAGGCGGAGGCGACTCCGGAGGCTATGAAGGTGAAACGCGCCAGAGTGCAGGCTGCATATAAAGAAAACCAGCCGGAACTCATATCCATCAGACAGAAAGTGGATGTGAAGGTCGGTGAAAGAAGTATAAAGAATTAAAAGAAAAATTCAAGATAGAAGAGATTTTTCACATGGCGCTACTCCTTTGCATATTCTGGATACAGAGATCAGAAGACGCAGAGGAGTAGCGCCATGTTATTTCGATTTGAAGAAAAACCAGTTGCTACAGCGCAGATAAAAGGGCGCAAAGGTTACGAGAGTATTCGCGGGAAGATGGATATTTATGATACTTATGGAGGCTCGATATTAGTGACGGAAATCTATGGAATTCCGAAAGAGACAGAAGATGAGTGCGGTGGGTTCCATGGATTTCATATCCACGAAGGGGCGAGTTGTACCGGAAATGCGGCAGATCCGTTTGCAGATACCGGCATGCACTACGATCCGCAGGGGAAACCACACCCCTGCCATGCGGGAGATCTGCCCCCTGTTCTGTCTAATGACGGTATTGTGTGGAGTGTAGTGTATACCGATCGGTTTTATCCTGAAGAAGTCATCGGGAAGACGATTGTCCTGCATGAAAAAGCAGATGATTTTCAGACACAGCCTTCCGGGAATTCAGGCAGTAAGATTGCCTGTGGAGAAATCGTGACATGGGAAGAACTCTAATAACATTTATCCAGTGTCTCGAAAAATTCTGGATAGGATATATCCACACACTGGCTGTCTTCGATGATTGTCTCGCCTTCAGCCACAAGTCCTGCTATGGAAAATGCCATAGCGATGCGGTGATCAGAGAAACTATGGATATGCGCTCCTTGAAGGGGCGCATTTGTTGTGTCGGGAATACCGTTTCCTTCAATGATCATGCCATCTTCTGTTGATGTGATCTTTACGCCCATTGCACGAAGCCCTGTGGTCACTGTATCGATACGGTTGGTTTCTTTTACCTTTAATTCGGCAGCGTCTTTAATGACGGTCGTCCCTTCGGCACAGGCAGCCAGAATGGCAATCATCGGGATTTCATCAATGAGAGTTGGGATCCTACTGCCGCCGATGGTCGTGCCGTGAAGCGCACTTGTACGGACAAGAATGTCGGAACGAGGTTCACCACCCTCTATGGATTGGTTCAAGAGCGTAATATCAGCGCCCATGTCTTTGCATACTTCTAAAAACCCGGTGCGGGTCATATTGATTCCTACATTTTTGATGAGAAGTTCGGAACCGGGAGTAAGTAAGCCCGCTGCGATGAAGTATGCGGCAGATGAGATGTCTCCCGGTATACATAATTGCTGACCGTATAACTCTTCGCATGGGGAGATTTCTGCAGTTACTGCGCCACCATTGTGGAAGGTAGTGTTAAGCATTGCGCCAAAGTTCTGGAGCATCAGTTCCGTGTGGTTCCTGGACAACGCAGGCTCCGTCACAGAAGAAATACCATCCGCGTAGAGCCCTGCAAGCAGAACTGCAGACTTTACCTGAGCGGAAGCCATAGGAGACTGATAATGGATCCCATGGAGCACACCCGGTTCGATACGAAGCGGCGCGCGGCCATTTTGGTGGATACTTGTAATATGCGCTCCCATGAGGTTTAAGGGCGTCATAATCCGTTTCATAGGGCGAAAGTTCAGGGAAGCATCACCAGATAACACAGAAGTAAAGCCCTGTCCCGCAAGAATTCCCGAGATAAGCCTGGTGGTCGTGCCACTGTTTCCTGTATTCAAAATGCCGGAAGGCGCAGAAAGTCCGTGCATTCCCCTGCCCCGCACCAGAATTGCATTTTTATTTTTCTCAATGATAATTCCCATTTTCCGAAAGCAATCAATGGTAGATAAGCAATCTGCACCTTCCGGGAAATTCGTGATCTCGGTTGTCCCAAGAGCAATAGAACCTAGCATGATAGAACGGTGGGAGATAGACTTGTCTCCCGGCACAGTAATCTCACCACGCAAACGCGTATGTTTCGTAATAGACCTGACACTCATAGATATACACCTCTTAATCTGGGACGGGGTAAATTTAAATTTACCCCGTCCCAGATTCATTTTACCCTGT
>CAYOSJ010000069.1:6113-12595 GCA_964406595.1 uncultured Dorea sp. | reverse complement strand
ATAAATATATAAAAAATAATTTGAAAATATACTTGACAAATGAAAATAATTGGTATATTATATACTCATAAAATAACAAGTGAATTATAAGACAAACGAGAGTTGTAAATAATTTATTTGTTATCTTTTCAACATAGATGTTGAAAGCGTTTCCATAAAAAACACGAAAGTGATGGAAACAACCCTAAATTTTAAGAAAGGAAGGTACGGACCACCGAACACTTAAAAGGTAAAGAGAATGAACGAACAATTTAAGTAAAGGCGGATATTAATTCTGATGATTGATATCCGTCTTTACTATTGTTATGATTTGATCTGATATAATATAATATACCCATTCGGGCATCCCGTAACTTGGATGCCTCGCATGGGCGTGTTTCGCACGATAAGGTATATCTATTATTTCCTGTATTCAAATTCAAATCTTACAAATTCGTCAATGAAGCGAAGGATATAGTCTACAACGGCAGTGCATACTTCTTTTCCCAGTTCAGGTGTTGCTTCTCTTGCGCTTCGGGTGTAATCTACTCCTGTGGAGTGTCCGAATTCGATAAGATCTCCGGTTTTGGAGACATCTCTTGTGCGGAGATTCAGATATACAGGCGCGCCTTCGAATTCACCGCTATGCAAATCTAAAAACTGGATGTTTCCGATCTTTTCATTATCCGGGATATGTGCACGTTCAAGCTTTACAGTATCAGGAGCAATATGCAACATGACTGCAGTTTCTGTAATATCTCCGTGTCCGATCAATCCCCATTCCGGCTTTAGAGAACCGGCAACTTCAAACCATTGAATATTAGCGACCGGAATATTTTTAAGACGAAGGTATTGTCCTACATCATAAAGAGCGTTGTTATTGCCGCCGTGTCCGTTCAGGAATAAGAAATGTGTAAAACCGTAGGATACGAGTTGATCGCAGATCTCTTTTACATAAGTGGCGAGAGTTGTCTGTGAGACAGCCATAGTGCCTGCAAAGTCGGCATGATAAAGCGCATGTCCATAAGGAACCACCGGCGCTACCAGACCTTTGTCCGTTTTTTCACCAACCATTTTTGCAAGGTGTTGTGCGATGATCCAGTCAGTTCCGACCGGGAGGGCGGGACCGTGCTGCTCAGAACTTCCAACAGGGATGATCGCCAGTTTTCTTGTTTTTAATGCTTCTTGATTTTCTTCCCATGTGTTTTCAAAAATAAAGTTTGCCATAATATTACTCCTTTTTTATTATTTAGAAATATTATACGAAAAGAAAAAAAGGTTTGCAAGAGAGAACAATAAGGTGTATGATTGCAATAACGGGAATTGTTACTATAATTGAAGAGCAAGGAGGAAGCAATATGTTAAAAGGCAAAGTGGCAATTGTAACAGGAGGAACAAGAGGAATTGGATATTCTATCGTTAAGAAATATCTTGAGAATGGTGCGAAAGTTGTGTTGTTTGGATCCAGACAAGAGACAGTAGATAAAGCATTGGCTTCATTAAAAGCAGAAAATCCGGCATGGGAAGTAGAGGGGGATTGCCCGAATCTTGGTGATGCACAGGCTGTAAGAGAAGCAGTTCAGAAAATAAAAGATAAATTCGGGAAGATTGATATTCTTGTAAATAATGCAGGAGTATCAGACAGTACACCGATTGACTCTTATCAGGATGGACAGTTTGAGAAGATCATGAATCTGAATGTAAATGCGATCATCAATGCGGTTCGTCCGGTTGTGGCGATCATGAAAGAGCAGGGCGGCGGATGCATTATCAATACAAGTTCTATGGTAAGTATTTCCGGTCAGCCAAGTGGTGTTGCATATCCAACGAGTAAATTTGCAGTAAATGGACTTACACTTTCTCTTGCACGAGAACTTGGTCCAAGCAATATCCGTGTAAATGCAGTTGCACCGGGAATCACAAATACAGACATGGTTGCAGCGCTTCCTGAGAAGATGATCCAGCCGTTGATCAATGCGATTCCACTTAGAAGAGTAGGTGAGCCGGAGGATGTGGCAAATGGATTCCTGTTCCTGGCAAGCGATATGGCAAGTTATGTGACCGGAGAGGTATTGTCAGTTGACGGAGCTATGAGAGCCTAAGAAGTATTGTTATTAATGGTAATATGGGAATTTAAGAGAAGTTATAAAGGGTAGAGTTGAGAAGATTCTGCCCTTTCATTTACCATAAATTGCTTATTGAATCAAGATTATTTTTAGTTTGTGAGGTACGAGAATGATTAAAATGGTAAAAGGTGATATTACAAAAATCAATGTGCAGGCAATTGTCAATGCGGCTAATGAATCACTTTTAGGCGGTGGCGGCGTAGACGGGGCGATCCACAGGGCAGCCGGTCCGAAACTCTTAGAGGAGTGCCGGAGACTTCACGGATGCCCCACTGGTGAAGCAAAGCTGACAAAAGGATATGATTTGCCTGCGGACTATATCATTCATACGGTGGGGCCAATATGGCATGGCGGAGAAAGACAGGAGACAGATCTTTTAGCATCCTGCTATTATAAGTCATTGACGGTGGCAGTTGAGAATGGGATCCGTACGATAGCATTTCCTTCTATTTCCACGGGTGTGTATGGTTATCCTGTAGATAAGGCAGCAAAAGTAGCGGTTCATACAGTTTATAAGTTTCTTTCTGATAACCCCGGTAAAATCGATATTGTGTATTGGGTGCTGTTTGATGATCGTACATTTGCTGTGTATGAGGAAGAAATGGCTGCACAGGAAGCTGAGCAGCAGGATTTTGATGTGTTTTAACAGAAGTTGGAAACAAGATCTAAGTTACGGGCATCTCAGTAATTCGTGTGTAGACGGAGAAAGGAGGTATAGGTATGTGGATTATTTTTGCGATATTGTCTGCGATTTTTGCAGCGCTTACCTCTGTACTGGCGAAAGTTGGTATAGATGGAGTTAATTCCAATCTTGCAACGGCGATAAGAACCGTAGTAGTTGTTGTGATGGCATGGGGAATGGTATTTTTGACGCATACGCAGAGCGGAGTTTTAGAGATCAGCCGAAAGAGTTGGTTATTTTTAATCTTGTCTGGTCTGGCAACCGGCGCTTCCTGGCTCTGTTATTATAAAGCGTTACAGATGGGAGATGTATCTAAAGTAGTGCCCATTGATAAATTAAGTGTAGTGATCACACTGATTTTAGCGTTTTTGTTTCTGCATGAGGAGTTTACAATGAAGTCCTTGATAGGATGTGTTTTAATTGGGGCAGGAACCTTAGTAATGGTTTTATAGAGGGAGAGTAAAAGAAGTGAAACAAGAATGAAAGTTATTCGCTGCCTGCTTATTTTAGTGTGTGATTGGAATTGTATTCACATATAGAAAGTGATAACTTCTTTATAAAATAAAAAAATATATATTATATGTATAAAAATAGTTAGGAATATGGTCAAACGTCATATTCCTATTTATGTATTTGGATATGCTACTTGTAGCGATGTACTGGCAGCATCGATTCCATCATAGGGGTGGCAAGTGCAACGATATCCACCAAGTGCAGCTGTCCAATATTACCTCTCATGTACACGCACATAGGATTTGATGACGCAGAGGAAGAATTGGAATGGATGGAGGAGGTTAGAACGGTACAGGCAGAGATTGAAAAGAAGAATACAATTACATGAAGGTGAACTGTGCTCTTCGAAAAAAATTAGCTGAACTGGAAAAAGAAAATGATTTCTTAAAAAGCAGTGGTATTCTTTGCGAAGAAAATCAATTAGAGACCTATTGATTCATTCAACAATATCATACAGTTTATGAGTTGCGATGGTTATCAAGGTTGTGACAGGCATCCGTAGAGCCTTGCCTATGCAGTTGCAGTATCTGCGGCAAACGTATTGAGTGAGAAGACCGGATATTTTGCTGATGTCCGGTTTTACTTTGACGAAATATAGTTTTGAATTTAAAAAGTAAGCCGTTTAATCATATCTGAATGACGGAGGAAGTTATGGAAGAATAGATAAAATTATTGCCGATAATATGGTATACTATATAATAGATTAGTGTAATTATCAATTCGATTTATAACGGAGGAGAGCAGATGCGGTACCTTTCAGTTACTGAGATAGCGAAAAAATGGAATGTGTCGGAGCGTAGTGTTAGAAATTACTGCGCGCAAAGACGTGTCCTCGGTGCATTTCTTACTGGCAAGACTTGGAACATTCCAGAAAATGCGGAAAAACCGAAGCGTTCTAACAAACGGGAAGAAAAACCGATAACATTACTGGATATTTTGCAGGAACAGAAATCAAGTAAATATTCCGGTGGCATTTACCACAAGACACAGATTGATTTAACATACAATTCCAATCATATTGAGGGAAGCCGTCTGCCCCATGATCAGACCAGATATATTTTCGAAACCAATACCATTGGTGTAGAAAATGAAATTCTCAATGTAGATGATGCAATTGAGACCGCAAATCACTTTCGATGTATCGATATGATTAAGGAAGAAAAGTCTTTCGAAGATATTCTGGACTTTCATGTGAAATTTGAACGGATTCATCCGCTTCAGGATGGGAATGACCGCACAGGACGGTTGCTTGTAAATCTTGAATTGATGAAAGCAGGATTTCCACCTATCGACATTAAGTTTACAGATAGAATTGTCTATTATAATGCGTTTGATGAGTATCATGTAAAACATAAACTGGATGCGATGAAGAAGTTGTTTGCAGGATATATCAATGCAAGACTGGATATATATTTGGATATGTTGCAGGACTAGCCGACCTGCTTTTGAATAAGGAGGTTACCTATGCCTTTTGAGATAGTAAGAAATGATATTGTAAATATGCAAGTGGATGCAGTAGTAAATACTGCAAATCCGAACCCGGTCATCGGTTCCGGCGTTGACGGCGGAATACATAAAAAAGCCGGACATGAACTGCTTGCGGCAAGACAGAAAATTGGCTGCATTGAGTTCGGTGACGCGGTTATCACTCCTGGATTTGGATTGGATGCCAAGTATGTTATTCATACAGTGGGTCCCATTTGGGAGGATGGCAACCACGGAGAGGAGCAGACTCTGTCCTCGTGTTATAGAAAGTCCCTGGCTTTGGCTAAAGAGTATGAGTGCGAGTCTATCGCATTTCCTTTGATAGCCACAGGTAATTATGGATTTCCAAAACCACGCGCTCTGCAAATTGCTGTCCGTGAAATCAGCACTTTCCTTTTGGAAAATGAAATGCAGATTTACCTGGTTGTATTTGGTAAAGAGGCTTTTGCTCTGTCGGAGAAACTGTTCAAGTCTGTCAGTAGCTACATTGATGAAAATTATATCCGTAGCAAAACGCTTGATGAATATGGAACGGAAAGCGGATATGGTTCACGGCTTGAAACAAGGCGGATAAGAGAACGGCTGAAACGGAATAACCGAATCCATGAGGATATATGTCCGTCACAGGCATTGGAAGAGTGCCTTGATATGTCTGCCCTGGCAGCAGTTCCAATGGATTCTGACGATTGGGGGCAGTTGTTGAAAGATTTGGATGCAGGCTTTTCGGAAACGCTTCTGCAACTTATCGACCGTACCGGAAAGAAAGATTCTGAAATCTATAAAAAAGCCAATGTGGATAGAAAACTGTTCTCGAAAATCCGAAATAATATGGACTACAAACCATCCAAGACAACTGCACTGGCTTTTGCATTTGCACTGGAACTGGATATTAATGAAACCAAGGACTTCATTGGAAGAGCGGGGTTTGCCTTATCTCACAGCAGTAAGTTTGATGTGATTGTGGAGTATTTTCTGGTAAACAGAAACTACAATGTTTTTGAATTGAATGAGGTTCTGTTTGCTTTTGACCAACCGCTTATCGGTGCATAAAAATGTCGCATACTATGCGACCATTCATTCTCTTGTTTTTCGTATAATGAAATCACAATAAAAAACAGGAGGATTTCAAAATGACAGAACTTGTATTTATCTTAGACCGCAGTGGTTCCATGTCGGGACTGGAAAAGGACACTATCGGAGGTTTCAACTCCATGTTGGAAAAGCAGCGCAAGGAGCCGGGTGATGCTGTGGTATCCACTGTGCTGTTTGACGACGAGACAGAAGTTATCCATGACCGTGTTGCTATTGCAGATGTAGCGAACCTTACTGATAAGGAATATTTTGTACGTGGCTGCACGGCACTTTTGGATGCTGTTGGCGGTGCAATTCACCATATCGGGAATGTACATAAATATGCCCGCAAAGAAGATGTGCCGGAAAAGACACTCTTTATCATCACTACTGATGGGATGGAAAATGCCAGCCGACGTTATACATACGATAAAGTGCGCCACATGATTGAGCGTCAGAAAGAACGTTATGGTTGGGAATTTCTTTTCCTTGGAGCAAACATCGACGCAGCAGCAGAAGCCAGAAGATTTGGCATTGATGAATCTATGGCTGCCAATTATCATTGTGATGAGGTTGGAACTGCTCTCAACTATGAGGTTATCAGCGAGGCAATTACCAGTGTAAGA
>CAYOSJ010000069.1:0-6013 GCA_964406595.1 uncultured Dorea sp. | reverse complement strand
GGTTGGAACTGCTCTCAACTATGAGGTTATCAGCGAGGCAATTACCAGTGTAAGATCGTGTGCGGCGCCGCTTAGTGCTGACTGGAAAAAGAAGGTTGATGCGGATTATAAGAAGCGAGGTGGCAAGAGAGGATTGGAGCAATCTTAGGTGATATCATCGGTAGTTTTCATACAGAAACCTGCATGGAAACCGTGCCGGAGGCCATCGCGGCTTTCTTGGAGGGGATAGTTTTGAGGATGTTATCCGCACCCCCGTTTTTGAATGGGATGTGATTTTAAATGACAGATGAAGAAAGAGCAATGTGTATTGAGTATTGGAGAATTCCTGAATTGACTACCGTTTTGGAATCTTTAGAAGATTGTTTTGGTGAGCGGATTTCTGATTTCAAAAGTGTTTCCGATTATACAACTATACAGATCCGTGCATATGCATATGGAATTATTGTAATGAAAGAAATAATTTGTCTTTTGAAAGAAGGATTTCCAGATGGAGCACTTGCACGTGCAAGGCGCTTATATGAACAGATGATTATTTTGGATTTTTTTAATCAAAGAAAAGATAAACCAGATTTTAAAGAACTTATAGAAAGATATTGTGATTCACAGGATATAGCGGCATACTCCAACCGAATCACATTATATGATTTCTTGGAGCAAAAAGAACAAAAGGAAAAATCTGAACAAAAATTTGAGAGATTAAAAGAAAGGTATAAGGAATATTTTGGGAAAAAGAATTGGGTACGAGATTATTGGTGGACTGGAGATGAAAATTTTCAATCTTTTAATAGCTTGCAAAATGCGTATGATGAACCATTTGCTAAAATAATGTATAGTAGAGCATGTATATCTACACATGCATGTGCAATTGGCGATTATGCTCTTTTGGGACGGAGCAATCCTAATGGCGAAAAAATTTATACCGGAGCAACGTATTCTGGATTTTCAGTACCTTTGATACTTGCTGTAATGTCATTTTACAATACAACTAATGTGGTGTTTTGTAATTTGAAGGTTGTGTTCCCGAAGGCGCATACAGATTTATATCAACTATTAGAATATTATCAAAAGACATTATTTGTTGATTATAATATTAAAGAACTTCAGTAAAGTTATAATGTCCTGTGTGATTGTAATTGAATCACATGGGATTTTTTACGTTGATTTAGATTTAGTAAATCGTAATTGACTAAAATATATTACGGTGGTATATTATACTTAACAGGAGAAGATTGGAGGTAGTAGGATGTTTATTGGCAGAGAGCGGGAATTGTCTGCATTGAACGAATTATATACGTCAGATAAATTTGAGTTCGCAGTGATCTATGGTCGTCGTCGTGTAGGGAAAACTGCACTTATCAATCAGTTTATCAGAGATAAAAAAGCGATCTATTTTATGGGTGTTGAAAGTAACGCGAAACAGAATCTGGAAAACTTCAGTAAGAATATTATGGAGTGTGGTCTGGGTATTCAGGCAGATACGGCATTTTTATCATTTCAAGCGGCATTGGAATATGTGTTCCAAATGGCAGAAAAGGAACGTCTGATTCTTGCAATCGACGAGTATCCTTATGTTGCCAGAACGTCAAAGAGCCTTGCATCCACGTTACAGCTTTTAATTGATAAATATAAAGATACGTCTAAGTTGATGTTGATTCTCTGCGGATCTTCCATGTCCTATATGGAAGACCATGTGTTGGCGTATAAAGCTCCGTTGTATGGCAGACGGACTGCACAGATGAAAATATTACCTTTTGATTTTGAAGATACCTGTCGTTATTTCAAAAATTTCTCTGATGAAGATAAAGCACTGATTTACGGAATTGTGGGCGGTACACCGCAGTACCTGTTACAAATGAACGATAAACTCAGTATTTCAGATAACATTAAAAATACGTTTTTAAATCCCACCTCATCGTTATTCGAGGAACCGGAGAATCTGTTAAAACAGGAAGTGCGTGAACCGGCATTATACAATGCAATCATTACGGCGATTGCAAATGGAGCGTCCCGGATGGCAGAAATTTCAACGAAAGTTGGCGAAGATACCAGTGTCTGTGCCACTTATCTGAAAAATCTGATTGCACTTGGTCTTGTTCAAAAGGAAACGCCTTATGGTGAAAAGGCTTCAAGAAAGTCTATTTATGCTATTGATGATAATATGTTCCGGTTCTGGTATCGTTTTGTACCGGCAAACAATTCGATTATTGCAAGGGGAGCTGCTGATTTGGCATATAAGCGGATTGAACCATGCCTGTCTGATTATATGGGAAAAGTATTTGAGGAGATTTGTAAACAGTATCTCTGGAAGTTATTATTGAATGGCGAGTCTCCTGTTGAATTTACGGAACTTGGTCGTTGGTGGGGGATTGATCCGGCGGAGAAGAAACAAACAGAGATTGATATTATGGGAGAACAGGATAAAGATACTGCTTTGTTTGGTGAGTGCAAGTGGACAAATGAGAAGGTTGACGTAGGTGTTCTGGAAACATTGGTAAAACGAAGTGATTTGTTCCATTATAAAAATAAACAGTTGTATATGTTCGCAAAGAATGGATTTACGAAAGGCTGTATTGATGTTTCAAGCCGGATGGGGAATGTTACTTTGGCGACTTATAAAGATATGTTGCGGGTGGTGGTTTCTGAGTAAACAGAGATAAAAGAAATAATAGAATAAGGATTAGATGAAAAAATAAAGTAGTAAAACACCCTCGTTCTTACTACGATTTTACTACGTTTCATGTCCCGGGTTTGCCCCGATTTGCCACATTTTGCTCATTCTGTGACAAATTTAACAAGCACAGAGCAAAATATATGGTTGGCAAACTGCGGCAAATCGGGGAAAAATACGGCATTTCAGGAGGATTTTTGGTTATGATAAAAGTATTATTTGTCTGCCACGGCAATGTTTAATGCAGGCTGTGAAAGCCTTGATTTTGTTGGATTTCTTGGAAATTAATCAAAAATTTACACCTTATTTATACCTTTGGAAGACCGGATTGGTAATCAAGACATATAGAAACTACAAGGAATATGTTTTGAAGATTAGGAATTGATGAACGATAGCACAATCTCAAGAAGCAAATAGATGGTGCTGATTTTTTACAAAAAGAGGTCTTGACAGTAACATCTTAAGCCGTACTGTTAATAACAGAACCCACCACGCCTCTGATTTTTCATGCGTAACCCGGTAGGACTTTCTTATTTATGGGGGTGTTTTATGTATCAATATCCAAAACAAATATTAACAATAGATCAGCAAGTGCAATCTTATATAGATGTGGGAATGGAGATTACATCTCGTGAAGATATAGAAAAGGCGTTAAAGTTAATTGGATTTTATCGTTTGAGAGGCTACTCGTTTCATTTATATGATAATGCTGCAAAAAAGTATGTTCCGGGAACAAAGTTTGAAGATATTATAAAATTGTATCAATTTGACCAGAAATTATCAGCTTTGGTTTTTTCAATGATTTCTAAGATTGAGGTTGCATTGAGAGTGCGATTGGTGGAAGCATTGCTTATACACGGAGAACTACTTGTTTTGCAAGATCCATCGATTTTCAAAGAGAAAAAACGGTATTGGCAGAATGCGGCTACTGTAGCATCAGAAAATGCTTACTTCATGGATACAGGGTGTTTAAGTATTGCGTAATATGTGTGCTCATAATTCTAGAATTTATAATCGTACAATTCATACGACACCGGAAATTCTGGATGTAGATAAAATTACGCCGCCACCAGCGCATAATGGCTTGTATCAAATCTTACTGGCGATGAAGTGCCTGCGTTTATCCGATGAGGAGTGGACAGTATTTGTAAATGCTTTCGCTAAGCTAATTCAAAATAATAATGGTGTGGTCAGTCTCGCAGCAATGAATCTTCCTGCGGATTGGAAAGAACATTTAAGTGTACAAATGCAGTGGAATTGCATAAAATAATAAAGCAGACCTAACCAAGCACTTTTTGCTCAAATCGGTTAGGCTTTCGGCGGAGTGTTACGATAAGCACTTCGCCATTTTTATTTTGATTAAAAACAGCCACCTTTATATATATAATCGCACAATTTGAACGAAAACAGCCGCATGTTCATGTGCAAAAATGAAAGTAAAACTTATTAGACGATATAATGTATAAATTCATCCTTTGAAAGAATATTAGCTATTTATAGCATCCGTTTTAATAAAGCTATTCGACTAGGAAACAGTTGTTATACCGGCTAAAAATGGCGTGATAAACAGGTGAAATAGATGGCGTTTTTGCCGATAGTGTGATATACTAATTAGTAGATTAGTACGTTTTGAATTTAATTTATAATGGATGGGGGATGGCAGATGAAATACATTTTAGTTGCTGAAATAGCAAAAAAATGGAATATGTCAGAACGTAGTGTTAGAAATTACTGTTCCCAGGGGCGTGTGAACGGTGCGGTTCTTATCGGTAAAACTTGGAACATTCCGGAAAATGCGGAGAAACCAGAGCGTATCAACAAGAAAAAAGAGGAACCGATTACTCTGTTAGATATTCTAAAAGAGCAGAAGACAAGAAAATATTCCGGTGGGATTTACCATAAGACGCAGATTGATTTGACCTATAACTCTAACCATATGGAAGGAAGCCGTCTGACGCACGATCAGACCAGATATATCTTTGAAACCAACACCATCGGTGTAGAAAAAGAAGTGCTGAACGTGGATGACGTGATTGAAACAGCAAATCACTTCCGTTGCATTGATGTGATTATTGATCACGCAAAAGCAGCTCTGACGGAGAAGTTCATCAAAGAAATTCACTTGGTTTTGAAGAATGGCACCAGTGATTCCAGAAAAGATTGGTTTGCTGTTGGCGATTATAAGAAACTTCCGAATGAAGTCGGCGGCATGGATACCGCCCTTCCGGAAGAAGTTGCCGATAAAATGAAGGCATTGCTAACGGAATACAACGCCAAAGAAGAAAAGACCTTTGCGGATATTCTTGACTTCCATGTGAAGTTTGAGCGAATTCATCCGTTCCAGGATGGTAATGGACGTGTGGGCAGATTGATTATGTTTAAGGAGTGTCTGAAATACAATATTGTTCCGTTCATTATTGAGGATAATTTGAAGCTGTTCTATTATCGTGGATTGAAGGAATGGGACAACGAAAAAGGTTATCTGACCGATACCTGTCTGACAGCACAAGATAAGTATAAGGCGTATTTGGATTATTTTAGGATTGAATATTAAACGTGATTCAAAGTGAAAAATTTGTGCTTTGAGAAAAAATAATGATATACATTTCAAAGACGGGAGTAAATATATGTTCTATAAAATGATAGAAAATAAGTGTACACAATGGTATGAATCAGAACGGTGTACGGTTAAAAACTTAATTGAGTATATAGAGAAAACAGGGCAGATGCGAGATGCTCAGATTGAGGCTATTAAGGTATATCTGTTTCTAAAAATTGCCTGTGAATGTAAGCCGTTGACACAGCTGTTTAGACAGGGATTCTTTAATTCTATTGATTTGAATGAGATAGAATTGTCAAAATCTACTCGTGAATATTTGTTTCAGAATCCAGCGGCTGCGGCATTATTTGAATATGCATGTTTGACAAATGATAAAGGTGAACAGGTATCTGAAAAACTGGAAAAACAGATAAAAAAAGATCCAACGGGAATTGATTATAATGAATTCTTTCGTAATGCGTTTTATGGTGTTTCCTATACGGATTATCTGTTTAGCCTTCCTATGGGTGCAGGTAAAACGTATTTGATGGCGGCATTTATTTACTTGGATTTATATTTTGCTTATAGCGAGCCAACAAATCCGTCATTTGCACATAACTTTATCATATTTGCACCATCAGGTTTGAAATCATCAGTGGTTCCCAGTCTTAAAACAATACAAAACTTTAATCCATCATGGATTCTTCCGGAGCCGGCAGCAACAGACATCAAGAGGATGATTTCTTTTGAAGTGTTGGATCAAAGCAAAACTGCAAAAAAATCAAATAAGACAAAAAATCCAAATG
>CAYOSJ010000068.1:0-12636 GCA_964406595.1 uncultured Dorea sp. | reverse complement strand
CCGCCGGACAGTTCAAATGGGGAAGATCCATAATACTTTTCTTTGAGCCCTACCAGTTTCAGTGCTTCCAGCGCACGCGCCTTACATTCATCTGACGAAAACCCCTGATTCTTCGGGCCAAAACATACATCTGTCATAACATCTACTTCAAATAATTGATGTTCAGGATATTGAAAGACAAGCCCCACCTGATTTCGGAGTTCCCGCATGGAATATCCTTCTGCGTATATATCTTCGCCATTATAATAAAGTTTGCCCGAAGTCGCCTTGATAAGCCCGTTCAGATGCTGAATGAGCGTGGACTTTCCCGAACCTGTATGTCCGATGATCCCTACGAATTCCCCGTGAGGTATCTCAAGGCATATATCTTTCAGCGCCTGTTTCTCGTAGGCAGTGCCCGGGCTGTATATATAATTCAAATGTTCTAATCTAATTGACATAAATATTCCACCAGTTCTTCATTTCTTAAAATGCCCCTTGGTATATCAAGTCCTCTTCTTCCAAGTTCGTCTGCAAGTATCGTCACCTGTGGCACATCAAGCCGGTATTTTTTCAGTTCATCCACCCGGGAAAATATCTCTCTCGGCGTCCCTTCCATCACTACATGCCCATGATCCATCACATATATCTTGTCCGCATCGATGACTTCTTCCATATAATGCGTAATGAGAATGACCGTTACCTGTTTCTGTTCTCTTAACTTCTTCACCGTCTTTAAGACTTCTTTTCTCCCCACCGGATCTAACATCGCCGTCGGCTCGTCCAGCACGATGCACTTAGGCTCCATTGCTACCACGCCCGCGATCGCCACGCGCTGTTTCTGCCCACCGGATAATTTATTGGGTGAATGGTGTCTGTAGGAGATCATTCCCACTGCCTTCAGACTCTCCTCTACCCGCTGCCAGATCTCCTCTGTAGGGACTCCCAGATTCTCAGGGCCAAATCCCACATCTTCCTCTACCACTGTCCCGATAATCTGATTATCCGGATTCTGAAATACCATACCTGCGCTCTGGCGCACATTCCACAATTCTTCCGGATCCTTCGTATTCCGTCCGTCCACCCACATACTTCCCTCTGTCGGTGTAAGGATCGCATTGATGTGCTTGGCAAGAGTGGATTTTCCTGAACCATTATGCCCGAGAATCGCAATAAACTGCCCCTCCTTCACATCAATATCCACTTCATCAATCGCACGGGATCTTCCGATCACTTTCCCCTCTTCGTCCCGCTTCTCATATTCATATATCAGTTTATCTGTCCGGATCATATTCATGGTTATCCCACCCTCTGCCTGCGTCTTATGATTTCTCTGATTTTTATGCTTTCTCTGGTTCTTTGTAATCCTCTCCGAATGTTTCAACCGTTACTTTTTTCATCTTCTGTTCATCAAGAGGTCTGTCACCAAAATCTGTGTTCACTTCCGCAATCTTATTTACCACATCCATACCTTCGATAATCTTGCCAAATGCCGCATACGCGCCATCAAGATGCGGAGAATCCTTATGCATGATAAAAAACTGAGAACCTGCAGAATCAGGAAGCATCGCTCTTGCCATAGACAGAACGCCTTCTGTATGTTTCAGGTCATTCTGAAAACCATTCTGTGAAAATTCACCCGGGATCGTATAACCCGGTCCACCTGTTCCTTTCCCAAGCGGACATCCGCCCTGGATCATAAATCCACGGATCACACGGTGAAAGATCAATCCGTCATAGAAACCCTTTTTCACAAGCGTCACAAAATTGTCCACAGTATTCGGCGCAATCTCCGGATACAGTTCCGCTTTCATAATATCTCCATTTTCCATCTCAAATGTTATAATTGGATTTGTCATAATGCTCGTCCTCTTTTCTTCTTAATTATTCACAAAATATTCTTTCATAATCCTGCCGGTCTTCCCGACTTACTTATTGTAACGGATATTTCTAAATTGTACAAGCCTGCCTTTCAACTTATTCTCCCCTTATTCTTCTCTATTTGAAACCTCATTGATTTTCTACCTTCTGTCGTGGTATATTTATGCTAACAATTATCGTCAGGAAAGAAGGTATTTACTATGAAATTAGGATTTATTGGAACAGGCAACATGGCGTCTGCCATCATGGGCGGAATCATTAAAAACAATATCATACCCGCTTCAGAAATCATCGGTTCGGACTTATCCGAGGCAGGAAGAAACCGCGCCAGAGAACAGTTTGGGATCAACATAACTGCAAGCAACACAGAGGTCGTCACACAGGCAGATGTCGTGATCCTCTCTGTAAAACCACAGTTTTATGCAGATGTTATCGGAGAAATCAGAAATGTTGTAAAGGACACGCAGATCATCATTACGATCGCTCCAGGAAAGTCGCTTACATGGCTTCGTGAACAGTTTGGCAAAGATCTGAAAATTGTTCGTACTATGCCAAATACTCCTGCCATGGTCGGCGCCGGCATGACCGCTATGTGTCCGAATGAATTGCTGACAGAAGACGAAACCGCTTATGTCAAGTCTCTTCTTGAAAGTTTCAGCCGCGTAGAACTCGTACCTGAACGCCTCATGGACGTTGTAGTTGCCATAAGCGGAAGTTCCCCGGCTTATGTATTCATACTGATCGAAGCAATGGCAGACGCCGCCGTGTCCGGTGGAATGCCGCGGGCACAGGCTTATCAGTTTGCTGCACAGGCAGTCCTTGGAAGTGCAAAGATGGTTCTGGATACCGGCAAACACCCCGGCGAATTAAAAGATATGGTATGCTCTCCTGCCGGAACGACCATTGAAGCCGTACGCGTATTAGAAGAACTCGGTTTCAGAAGTTCCATCTTCGAGGCGATGAAAACCTGCGAAGAAGTTTCTAAAAGTTTATAATCGAATCCGGGACAGGGTAAATTTAATGCGAGAAAGGACAAGTGAGAAGGAGCATAAGAAACGCTCGGACGCTGCCAGACCTACAACTAAGTCACGAATCCATAAGAATGCGAAAAAGGCGATGATAGCATCGTCTTTTTCGTATTCTAACGGCTTCGGACTGGATTTTCCGGTCTTCACGCTTACCCTCGTTTTTTCTTATGCTCCTTCTCACTTGTTCATTCCCCGCACCAACTGTCTCGGATTCCGCTATGGGCGGGAACCGTTTGTTTACTTTAACACGCTTTATTTTGCGCAGGAAGAAATATATTGGAAACGTAGCGCAAAAGCCCACAGATCTATCATTACATGAGCAAGATTTTAAGTGAGAACGTTCCGAATATCCTTTGAAATCATTGTCAGGTTTCTATATGCGAGTTCCAACGAACGAGCATATCAGAACCTGCTACAATGATTCAAAGAGATGAGGTAAAGTGGAACGGTCTTGCGTTGTAATGATAGATCTGTGGGCTTTCTTGTAAGTTTCTAAATAATTTTTAATGAACTAAATTTCTATTTCGTTACAAATACAAATTTTACTTCGCCTTCCATACCGTCTGTGATTCCTGAGAAGTTCTTATAATCTTTAGAGGCTTTTAACATGCTGTTGACTGTATCAAGTAGTCTTTCTGCATCTCCGCCAAAGGCTTCTGTTAATCTCTGAATTCCTTCTTCGTCAAACTGGATCATGCCATCGTTCAGTCTGGCTGCTCCATCGTCCAACTGCTGTACTCCGTCGATCAGTGAACCGGAACCGTTCTTAAGGGTACCGATGCCGGAAGCCAGTGTGTCTGCGCCTGCGCTCAGACTACTACTTCCGTCAGCAAGCTGAAGGGACCCTGCATATAAAGCATCCAGACCGCCTGACATCTGTTCTGCCATGCCACCTTTCCCATTCACTGTCTGGTTCAGTGTGGCTATTCCGTCGCGAATGGCAGGAATGCCGGCTCCTGCGTTTCCAACATTCAGTGCTGCATTAAGTTGATTTACTGTGGGTACGATTCCCGGAGTTGTGCCAGCGCCATTCATTGCAGCCTGCAATGCCTGTGCTCCAGGAATAAGTGTGTTATCAACAAGCGCTATTGCGTTGTCAACGGAAGACCTTGAGGCATTTCCTGTATCTGCCGAAGCTGCTGTTGCCATCTCTGACAGGGAATCTGCCTGACCAGCCAACGATGTCAGCGTACCCTGGATCTCACTGTTATCTACAGTAACCGGAGTTCCTGCAGCGCTGTCACGCAGTGACTGATCATAAGACAGAGAATCAATGACCTCATAGATGCCGGCGCGCGTGGCTTCGTCTGTCGTTGTGTCAGCCAGATTCTGCAAAGCCGCGATCTCGTCCTGATTACTTGTTCCTGCATCTGCGGAGTATGGCACAGTCGTGGTCTGTCCTGCCTGTTCCGCTGCTGTATATAACTGGCTCGAGAGATTGGAAGCTTCCGTGCTTATCTCCGAGAGTTGATTCGTCATACCTGGGTTTGGCGCCTGTTTCGGAAATGGCTGATTTTTCAATAAAGCGCTAAGACCTTGCAGCCCTGTAGTTAAATCATCCACGCCACTCTTTACCTGAGGCATCTTCGCATTCAGAGCAGCCATACCATCTGCCACCTGACCGATTCCTCCATTCAGAGAATTCACGCCACTTGCCAGCGCAGGCATTCCTCCTGAAATCTTGGAGGACGCTGTCTGAAGCCCTCCGGCAAGTTCAACTGCTCCACTGTTTAAAGCCCTCGCACCGCCTGCCAGAGAGGTGCTTCCATTTGCAAGCTGATCGATGCCATCTGTCAGCGTACCGGAGGAAGAGAGCAGTGTATCCATTCCTGTGCGAAGATCCCCGCTTCCTTCTACCAACTGCTCAGATGCACCCTGCAGCTGATTCAGAGAACCCTGAAGTTCTGACAGGCTGTCAAAACCGTCTGCATCCAGATCATTAAACAGTTTATTCGTTGCAACCGTCATACTTTCCATCGGTTTATAGTCTGTCACATCTGCCTCTACTTCAAAGTAATCTGGGATTTCAAGTGCGTCTGTCCCAAGCATGTTCTGAAGATCCGGGATCCCGAAACCAACTGCCATCTCCCGCTCTCCATCGGAAAGGAGACGTCCGTTTGTCACCGTAACATTCTTACACATCGTGTCATCTAACACCAGCCCTGTCGCCATCAAAAATGGCGTTGTCGTGTCGCCCTTTTCTCCGGTATGGTTTTCATAAGTGTAACGGATCACCAGATGCCCGCTCTGCCCGGTCAGTTCATCAGCGGTCACTTCTTTGCCATCCAACTGATATGTGACTTTCACACTGACCGGAAGTGCTTTTTTCGTTGTTCCCTGATAACAGATATCTTCATCATCTGTATCCCATATCAGATTGCCATCTTTAGAAGTAAATTTCTCGTCACCTTTTACATTTTCAATCTGTTCCAGATCTGACTTATCTTTGACCTTGCTACTGTCAGAAACGTTCCTCAGCTGGTCAGATACGGTTACATCTTCGATTGTCCCGTCATCATCAATAGTCGCATAGACTGTCTCATTTTTATACGGTTGTGCACTTGTATCTGCCGCATAGACCGGAACTGCCCCTGCAGTTAACCCAAGAGACAGGGTCCCTGTCAATGTGATCACTGCCATCAATGTTCTAAATTCCCTGTTTTTCATAATAAATGCCTCCTTAAAATTATTCATATCTCAAAAATCATTCATATCTCATTGTGCAGAGCACTTCCGTGCGAAGTACCTGAATTACGGGACGCCCGAATGGGTATTGTCCTCATATCTTTTGTCGTCGCACAGATGACACGGTCAAATATGATCAGCATAGACGGCAAAATAAAGATAACAACAAACATACTGATGATTGCGCCTCGTGCCATCAACGTACACAGTGCGGAGATCATGTCTATGTCAGAGTATAATCCTACGCCAAACGTTGCCGCGAAGAATCCAAGTGCGGAAACGATGACGGAACTGATCGATGTCCTGACTGCGATCTGTACCGCAGACTGTTTGTCTTTGCCTTTGCAGCGTTCCTTCTTATAACGCGTTGTCATCAGGATCGCGTAGTCAACGGTTGCTCCCAGTTGAATGGTTCCGATGACGATCGATGCGATAAATGGCATCCTGGTCCCGGTATAATATGGGATTCCGAGATTAATGAAGATCGCAAATTCTATAACAGATACGAGGATCACCGGAATGCTGATGGATCTGAATACAAAGACGATGATCAGGAATACGGCAATAATAGAAATTGCACTGACTACCTTGAAGTCTTTGTCTGTAATAGTGATCAGGTCTTTTGTACATGGCGCTTCGCCGATCAACATGGCGTTTTTATCATATTTTTTAATAATGTTATTTAATTCTGTACATTGTTCGTTGACCTTAGTAGTCGCAGTTTTATATTCCGACTGTACAAGCATTAACTGCCAGTTTCCTGATTTCAACGTATCAGTCAGTTCCTCTGGGATTACATTTCTTGGAATAGAAGAACCCAGGAGACTGTCCAGACCGAGTGCAAATTTAACACCCTTCACATCCGACATTTCATCCAACATTGCCTTGGCGTCTTTCGGGGACATGTCTGCATCAGCCAGGACCATGTGGGTTGCATTCATGTCAAATGTGTCCGCCAGTTTTTCATTTGCTTTGATACTGTCCAGATATTTCGGCAGCGTAGCGTCCAGGTTGTAATATACTTCGGCTTTTCTATACCCTTGAAATGCCGGGATCAATATCACCAGAAACAGGAGTACAAACACTTTGAAATGTTTTGTGATCCAGTCTGTAAGTTTCCCCATCTCCGGAATGACCGAACGGTGCATGGTCTTTTCGATCGCCCTGTCAAATATAAGCAATATGGACGGAAGAATGGTAACACAGCTGATCACACCACATACAACACCCTTTGCCATTACAATTCCCAGATCTTTTCCAAGTGTAAAACTCATGAAGCAAAGTGCGATAAACCCTGCAACTGTCGTTGTCGAACTTCCGACCACTGAGGAAAATGTATTGGAGATAGCATGTGCCATCGCACGGTCTTTATCTCCGGGGAACCGTTTTTGATTCTCCTTGTAACTATTCCAGAGGAAAATGGAGTAATCCATCGTAACGCCCAACTGAAGCACTGCGCTCAATGCTTTTGTAATATAGGATATCTCTCCAAGGAAGAAGTTCGTTCCCATGTTGTAGAGGATCGCCATTCCGATACTTGCCATAAAGAAGACCGGCAACAGCCAGCTGTCCATAAATGCCGCAAGAACCATGCAGCAGAGAATAACCGCGATCAGTACATAGATCGGAGTTTCCTTTTCTGCCAGATTCTTGATGTCAGTGACAACCGACGACATGCTGCTTAAAAAACATTGTTTCCCTGTGACTTCCCGGATCTCTCCGATCGCGTCAATGGTACTGTCCGCCGACGTCGTGTCATCAAAGAAGATTGCCATTAATGTGGCGTCATCTTTATAAAAGACATCTTTTACTTTCGAAGGCAGCGCGGAGATCGGAATGGAAGTATCCATGATGGAATCGTACCAGATGACATCTGCAACTCCATCAACTTTCTGGATCTTCTCCTTAACATCCGTGATTTCTTTTGTTGTCATGCCTTCCACGACTTCTATGGCAAATGCGCCTTTCCCGAAGTTATCTTTTAAGATTTCCTGTCCCTTCATCGTGTCAATATTATCAGGCAGATAATAAAGAATATCGTAATTTACCCGTGTATGCAGGTACCCAAATGCTGAAGGGATAAGAAGCAAAATACCAACGACAAGAATCGCTACTCTGTATTTTACAATCTTCTTACCGATCTTTATCATATATGATTCCTCCCTTTCATTATGAATTCCCGTTCTCCATAATCGAAGCAAGATCAATTATTGACTAACGGTCATTTCTTTCACAGTGAATACTATATACCAAAAATGACCATAAGTCAATAATTTTTTCAAAGAAAATTGACTTTTAGTCATTTTTATATTAAAATAGTTTATAGGATCAGTAAAAAGATCGTTCCTACGAAAGAGAGGATTATTTATTATGGGAAAAGTGGAAGAAAATAAACTCCAGAAATTAAACGCTTTATTAAAGAGTTCTTATGAATTATTTTTAACAAAGGGAATCGCACAGACATCGATCCATGACATCGTCCAGAAAGCCGGTGTGGCAAAAGGCACGTTTTATCTATATTTTAAAGATAAATATGAGATCCGGGACCGGCTGGTCGTAAAGACGGCAGAGCGGCTTTTCCTGAGCGCCTATCAGGAACTGCAAAAAGAAACATTTGACGAAGGCGATGCCGCGCAGATTTTTGAAGATAAGACGATCTTTCTCATTGATTATGTATTAGAGGAACTGAAAAAAAATAAATTGATGCTGCAATTCCTGTCTAAAAATCTAAGCCGGGGATTCTTTCATCTCGCATTGGAACCTCACGAATACAGTTCCGAAATAAAACTGATCGACTATTATTACAAATTACTGGAGGACAACCCTGCCGTCCATTTTCGCAATCCGGAGATCATGCTGTTCCTGATCGTGGAACTGGCGGGCGCTGCGTCATTTAGCACGATCCTGGAAAATGACCCGATCAATTTTGAGGAACTGAAACCGGAACTTTACAGTGCGATCCGGGCGATCATACGAAATTATATCGAAACTGAAGAACAGGAGTGTTACTTATGTTAAGAGACATTGATATAAACGAGATATCCGACGGCAGATTTTACACATCCAATGATCTGGTAAAAGCCGACTGTGGAGGCTGCAAAGGCTGCTCTTCCTGCTGCCGGGGCATGGGAAATTCTATCATTTTGGATCCTTTGGACGCCCACAGGCTGTGCGCCGGACTTCACAAAACATTTGAAGAATTGCTGACAACTTCCCTGGAACTGAACGTGGTAGATGGAATCATCCTTCCGAATCTGAAAATGAGTGGTGCATCCGAATCCTGCTCTTTCCTGAATCACGAAGGACGCTGCAGTATCCACGCCTTTCGTCCGGGGATCTGCCGGCTCTTTCCCCTTGGACGTTTCTATGAAAAGGATTCGTTCAAATACTTTCTCCAGGTGCATGAATGCCCGAAACCAAACAAGGCAAAAGTGAAGATACGCAAATGGCTGGACACCCCGGAACTTCCGAAATATGAAAAATATATCACAGACTGGCACTACTATCTGAAAGGTCTGCAGGAACAGGCAATGTCCGGGGACATCGGTGAAAATGTAAAAGAATTAAGCATGAATGTACTGAGGACTTTCTATCTGATGCCTTATGATACGAAGCACGATTTTTACGAACAATTTTATGAGAGGTTACCTCTTTCCACAATGTAAGATCAAAAGATGGTGGAACCGCATCTTCTGAGGTTCCACCATCTTTCTTCAAATACTTCCTTCGCAGCACCGGGCTGCCACTTGCATTTCTTAATTTTCAGCGTATTTCTTAATATTCGAAGCGTTCGCTACTTTCTCCACCTGATCATCTCTGATAACTACAAGAGTCGGCGCCTGCATGACTTTGTACTGTTTTGCAAGGTCTTTATGTTCTTCTGCATCAATGATCTCATACTCTACATGTGCATCATTCAATGCATTTTTCGCAATGACGCAGTTCGGGCACGTCTTTGTCGTAAAGAGCAGTTTCTTTGTCCCCATGTCAGCGCTTGCCTTCAATACTTCCTCGACATGCGGCTGTGCTTTCGCCTTCACCTGCACTTTGGCGTTTTCGATATTGTATACTTTCCTGTCTTTGAACTCCTGTGCTTTCCCGTCGTTCCAGTTCTGTACCGGACGGTAATATCCTGTGATCCGGCTGTAAACTTCTGTTGTCTCTCCACACTCAGGGCATGTATAATGCTCGCCTGTGATATAGCCGTGATTTTTACAGATCGAATATGTCGGCGACATCGTGTAATATGGCAATCTATAGTTCTCTGCAATCTTACGCACCAGTGATGCGGCAGACTGCCAGTTTGGCAGTTTCTCACCAAGGAATGCATGGAACACTGTCCCGGATGTATACAGCGTCTGTAATTCATCCTGAATATCAAGCGCCTCAAAGATGTCCTCTGTGTAACCTACCGGCAAGTGTGAGCTATTTGTATAATACGGTGTTCCGTTGCACTCTGCTGCCGTAATGATATCCGGGTACTGTTCCTTATCGTGTTTTGCAAAACGGTAAGTTGTAGACTCTGCCGGGGTTGCCTCCAGATTGTACAGATCGCCGTACTCTTCCTGGTAAGAAGAGAGACGCTCTCTCATGTGATTCAGTACCTTCTGGGAGAAGATCTGTGTCTCTTCGTGCGTCATATCCTTACCGATCCATTTTGCATTCAATCCTGCCTCATTCATTCCAAGCAGTCCGATCGTAGAGAAATGATTTGCAAATGTTCCAAGGTATCTCTTTGTATATGGATACAAGCCTTCGTCCAGAAGTTTTGTGATAACCGTACGTTTTACATGTAAAGAACGTGCCGAAATATCCATCAGCCTGTCAAGACGCTCGAAAAACTCGTCTTCATTTTCAGACAGATATGCAATCCTTGGCATATTGATCGTAACAACACCTACAGAACCTGTACTTTCACCGCTTCCGAAGAAACCGCCGGATTTCTTACGAAGTTCACGCAGATCCAGACGCAGACGGCAGCACATGCTTCTGACATCGCTTGGTTCCATATCACTGTTGATATAATTTGAAAAATATGGCGTTCCGTATTTGGCTGTCATCTCAAACAGCAGACGGTTGTTCTCTGTGTCAGACCAGTCAAATTCCCTTGTGATGGAATATGTCGGGATCGGGTACTGGAATCCGCGTCCATGCGCGTCGCCTTCGATCATGATCTCGATAAACGCTTTATTTACCATATCCATCTCTTTCTTACAATCACCATAAGTGAAATCCATGTCTTTTCCGCCAACGATAGCCGGAAGATTTGCAAGGTCACCCGGCACTGTCCAGTCAAGCGTAATGTTAGAGAACGGCGCCTGCGTTCCCCAGCGGGACGGCGTATTTACCCCGTAGATGAAAGACTCGATACATTTCTTTACTTCCGGGTAAGTCAGGTTATCTACTTTTACAAATGGCGCCAGATATGTGTCAAATGAGGAAAATGCCTGTGCTCCCGCCCACTCGTTCTGCATGATCCCAAGGAAGTTTACCATCTGATTACACAGTACGCTTAAGTGTTTCGCCGGAGAAGATGAGATTTTTCCCGGGATTCCACCAAGCCCTTCCTGGATCAGCTGTTTCAGGGACCAGCCTGCACAATATCCTGTAAGCATGGACAGATCATGAATATGGATATCCGCATTTCTGTGTGCCTGACCGATCTCTTCGTCATAAATCTCGGACAGCCAGTAGTTTGCTGTGATCGCTCCGGAATTGCTTAAGATAAGTCCCCCTACAGAATAAGTAACTGTAGAATTCTCTTTGACACGCCAGTCTGTAACTTTTACATAACTGTCCACAATATCCTTATAATTTAACATCGTAGAATTCAGATTACGGATTTTCTCTCTCTGCTTTCTGTATAAGATGTAACCCTTTGCCACATCTGCATAGCCAGCCCTGATGAGGACTTCCTCCACACTGTCCTGAATATCTTCTACACCGATCAGAGAATTCTTTATCTTCGGCTCAAATGCCGCTGTTACTTTAAGCGCAAGCAGATCGATAATGTCCTGATTGTACTCCTTATTCTGAGCCTTAAATGCTTTTTCAATCGCAATACAGATCTTGGATAATCCGAAATCTGCGATCTGACCGTCACGTTTTGTTACCTGATACATGATATACTCCCCCTTCATTCTCTTTCGTCCTTTTATTCTATATTCGAAATCTTTCATCTCTCGAAATATCGCTCTGTTTTTATATCATAACACCGTGGTCTGTATATAGTCAATAAAAATAACAATATATTGTGCACAAAAATCAAGTCCGCACAATATATTGTTATTGTGTATTTTTTCTATAACCCCCGTAATTCCGCGGTTTCCACGGTTTTTTGAACCACTTCAAGCGCCTGTTTCATAATATCTTTATTGTATCCATGAAGCCCATCTTGTATGATATCTCCCGAATCCACAAACTGCTGTAGATAATAATGCTCTGCGCCCGCGATCCATTTACCGATCGATTCAAAATCCGCCCGCTGGTGGAACTCCCTTACTACCGTTGTACGAAACTCATAAGGGACATGCCCTTCCAGCAGATATCGCACACTTTCCTCTATATTTGACACATCATAATTCTCGATCCCGATCGTCTTGCCGTAACTTTCCTTTGAATTCTTAATATCCATCGCCACATAGTCTGCTAGGCCATTTTCCACGATCCTTTTAAGCCTGCCCGGGAAACTTCCGTTCGTATCCAGCTTTACCTCAAATCCACTCTCTTTGATCTTTGCCAGAAATTCTTCGATCCCCTGCTGTATCAGAGGCTCCCCTCCGGTGACACACACACCGTCAAGAATCCCTTTCCGTTTCCTTAGAAATTCAAAAAATTCTTTCTGACTGATCTCTTCATTCTTATAAGTATCAATGACCAGCGATGCATTATGACAAAACGGGCACCGGAAATTACAACCCGCCGTAAATACAGTACACGCCACTTTACCCGGATAATCCAATAATGTTAATTTTTGCAAACCTTGTATAAGCACAACTCTTCTCCTTCAATCTGGGACGGGGTAAATTTAAATTTACCCCGTCCCAGATTCATTTTACCCTGT
>CAYOSJ010000067.1:0-12677 GCA_964406595.1 uncultured Dorea sp. | reverse complement strand
GCTATCATCGCCTTTTTCGTATTCTTATGGATTCGTGACTTAGTTGCAGGTCTGGAAGCGTCCGAGCGTTTCTTATGCTCCTTCTCACTTGCCCTTTACTATATAACTTTCTATTCTGTAAACAACGCCGTCGAGTAATATCTGTCTCCGTGGTCAGGGAGGAGTGCGACTATGGTCTTGCCTTTATTTTCGGGTTTCTGTGCCAATTTTACTGCCGCGCAAAGTGCTGCTCCAGAGGAAATGCCCACAAGAATCCCTTCTTTTCTGGCAAGCATCTTCCCATAAGTGATCGACTCTTCGTCCTCGATCAGAACAATCTCATCATAAACTTCTGTATTCAATGCTTTCGGAATAAATCCTGCACCAATTCCCTGTATGTTATGAGCGCCGCTTTTCCCACCGGAAAGTACCGGAGACCCTTTGGGTTCTACCGCTACAACTTTTACATCTGGATTTCTGGACTTGAGATATTCTCCTGCCCCGGTGATGGTTCCACCGGTTCCGACTCCCGCAACGAAGATATCTACTTCTCCGTCCGTATCCTTCCAGATCTCTGGCCCTGTCGTTGCACGGTGTGCCGCCGGATTCGCCGGATTTTCAAACTGTCCCGGGATAAAACTATTCGGAATCTCATGTGCCAGTTCTTCTGCTCTGGCAATGGCGCCATTCATTCCCTGTGTGCCGTCGGTCAGCACAACTTCCGCACCATAAGCCTTCAAAATATTCTGGCGTTCCACACTCATTGTACCCGGCATTGTCAGTATCATGCGATAGCCTTTCGCTGCCGCGATCGCCGCCAGTCCGATTCCGGTATTCCCGGAAGTTGGCTCAATGATCACTGAACCTTCCTTTAATACTCCGCGCGCCTCTGCGTCCTCGATCATATATTTTGCTGCACGGTCCTTTGCACTTCCCGCCGGATTAAAATATTCCAGTTTCACCAGAAGACGTGCTTCAAGCCCCAGTTCCTTCTCTATATTTTCCACTTCTACAAGAGGCGTATTCCCGATAAGTCCCAGCGTGCCTTGATATATGTTACTCATTTACCAGCACCTTCTCAATCTCTGCAATATACATGGTATGGTAATCTTTCTGGACATACCACTTCTCGTCATGCTCCTTCTCGTCAAAGCACTCCGGCAGCATATCCTGGTGATACATTTTTCTGCATACAAAGATCATTTCCGCCTCTTCTATACCAACTGTACCGTCACATAGATACGGATGGAGTCCGGCTTCTTTCCATTTATCTTCCACGTCTTTTCCACTCACAGTTCCACAGATGTTCAGTTCTTTGCGATGATCTTCTGGAAGAAAAGAGAGCGTAAATCTTTCTGCCTGATCTACAAATTCCTTCGTATAACGTTGTGGGCGGATATAGGCTGTTGCTACTTTCTTGCCCCACATAATACCAAGACCGCCCCAACTTGCAGTCATCGTATTACTCTTTTTTTCATCACCTGCCGTGATCAGCATCCACTGTTTGCCGATTTTCTCAAACGGATTAAATTCCAGACTATCAATTGCCACTTCAAGAAATGCCATATTGTTTTCCTCCTTTTATCTCACATTTTTTACATTACGACTTTACGGAAATTCTTCTTCCCTTTCTTCAGCACAATACCATCTCCTGCAAATGCATCCGCCGTGAATGTCTGGTGAATATCAGTTACTTTCTCACCATCTATGGCCACGCCACCCTGCTGCACTGCACGTCGCGCCTCTGCCTTGGAAGGAACAAGACCGCTCTTTACCAGCATCGTCAGAATATCGATCACACCGTCTGTCATATCATCTGCCGCAAGTTCTGTTGTCGGCATATCTGCTGCCTCCCCCTGGCTGAACAGTGCTCTTGCAGACTCCTGTGCTTTCTTCGCCTCTTCCTCACCATGAACCAATTTGGTAAGTTCATAAGCAAGAATCTCTTTTGCAGTATTCAGTTGTGCTCCTTCCCATGTATCCATCTTGTCAATTTCTTCTAATGGAAGGAATGTCAGCATACGGATACATTTCAAGACATCTGCATCTCCTACATTTCTCCAATACTGATAAAATTCAAACGGTGATGTCTTATCCGGGTCAAGCCATACCGCGCCGCTCTGCGTCTTGCCCATTTTTTTACCTTCGGAATTAAGAAGAAGTGTGATCGTCATCGCGCATGCATTTTTGCCAAGTTTACGACGAATCAGTTCTGTACCTCCGAGCATGTTGCTCCACTGATCGTCTCCTCCAAACTGCATGTTACAGCCATATTTCTGGAATAACATATAAAAATCATAACTCTGCATGATCATATAATTAAACTCAAGGAAACTAAGTCCTTTCTCCATTCGCTGTTTATAACACTCAGCCGTAAGCATACGATTTACAGAAAAATGCGGTCCAATTTCCCGGAGCATTTCCACATAATTTAAGTCCAGAAGCCAGTCGGCATTATTTACCATGAGCGCTTTGCCCTCAGAGAAATCAATGAACTTGCTCATCTGCTCTTTGAAACAGTCACAGTTATGCTGGATCGTTTCCGGCGTCATCATGGAACGCATATCACTTCTGCCAGACGGATCGCCGATATATCCTGTTCCTCCCCCGATCAGTGCAATCGGTTTGTTGCCCGCCTCCTGAAGTCGTTTCATCAGGCAGAGCGCCATGAAGTGCCCTACATGAAGGCTGTCTGCTGTCGGGTCAAATCCAATATAAAATGTCGCCTTTCCATTGTTGACCAGTTCCCGGATCTCCTCTTCATCTGTCACCTGCGCGATCAAGCCTCGCGCCTGTAATTCCTCATAAATTCCCATGTTTCGTTCTCCTTTTCTCATATTCATTTTCATTTATCTTCATTTTATGATTAAAAAATAGTTGCCTCTGATATAAAAAACGCCCTTATCTATCAAAAGATAAGGGCGAAATCTCACGCGGTACCACCTTAATTCACCGGCAGTTCACACTGTCGGTCTTTGTAAGTTGCACAGATACAACTGACAGCACTATAACGTGCGCCTCTACGTCACAGCTTACTCACAGTTCAAACCCGTTTTCAGTGTGCAGCTCCAAGATGTATTCACATTTCCTTCCTTCATACGCCTCTCATCTGCCGGCTATTTTCTGTCTGGGTGTAGGAACTGCTACTTCTTCTTTTCAAAGCCTTTTTCTGATTGATATGCTAACTGATTTAGATATATTTGTCAAGTTCAATTTGTGTACCATCTTTTACTACCATTTTCAAATTCAACTCCTGATCTAAAAGGACTACATTTCCTTTCTTCCCTATGGAAATGGAACCGTAATTTTCATATTCTCCAAGTGCCTTTGCCGGATTCATGGTAACGCATGCAACCGCATCCTCAAGTGGAATATCCATTTTCTTTACAGCCGTTCTCATGCAATCCATAAGATTTGTCGCGGAACCTGCCAGCGCTCCGTCTGATACAAGTGTTGCGCGATTCCCTACAACATCAACTTCCAAACCGCCCAGTGTATAACGTCCGTCTGCCATTCCTGTTGCCCGCATACTGTCACTGACAAGAATCATACGGTCTGCTCCCAACATCTTGAAGGTGGCGCGGACAGTTGCCGGGTGAATATGTACCCCGTCACAGATGATCTCTGCATTTACATGAGCGCTGTCTGATACCGCGCCCACAACACCAGGATTTCGATGGCTGAATGCAGGCATCGCATTGTAGAGATGCACTGCATGATTCGCTCCTGCGTCAAATGCCGCCTTTGCCAGAGCATAATCTGCATTTGTATGTGCAAGTGATATATTCACCTTATCTTTCATCTTCCCGATAAATTCTACTGCGTCCGGATTATCTTCTGGTGCGATTCCCACAAATTTCACTAACCCTTCAGAAGCATCAATGAATCTCTGACAAATATCCGCATCGCAGGGAATGATATTCCTCTCGTCCTGTGCGCCTTTCTTTACCTTGCTGATAAATGGTCCTTCCATATTAATGCCGATAAGATCTGCACCTGACACTGCTTCCCTCTTATACTCTGCTGCCACAGACAGGATCCGCTCCAGTTCTTCCACCGGAAGTGTCATTGTTGCAGGTGCAATAGCAGTAACTCCGATAGACGCTTCATGCTCCGCGATCGCCGCAATGGCCTCCTTCGTTCCATCGCAGAAATCATGACCCATACAGCCGTGGAAATGAATGTCGACAAGTCCTGGAATTGCGTAACAGCCTTCTCCGTCAATGACCCCTTTTTCCTGTTCTGCACATTCTGCAAATACACCATTTTCAATTACAATTTCTCCGTCTTTGAACTGTTTATCTTCACCGTACACCTTTACATTTTTAATGATCATGGCTTTTCTCCTTATATATGATCTCGCTTTTGTTCTTTCTTCCAGTATAATATATCTACTCTGACAGTACAAGTTTCTTTCTATATATGAAAATTTTTTGAATTCAGTAGAAAATTTTTGAATTTGCTGTTATACTTATACGCGAGAATACCGTTTCTCTAATATACAAGGAAAGAAGGAAATGTAAGATGGTTATTTGTAAAGCAACAGATTATAAGGAATTAAGTCGTAAAGCTGCAAACATTATCGCTGCTCAGATCATTATGAAACCGAACTGTGTACTCGGACTTGCTACAGGTTCCTCACCAGTCGGGACTTATGAAGAATTAATCGAACGGCACAAACAAGGCGACCTTGATTTCTCCACAGTCACCAGTGTAAACCTCGACGAATACAAAGGCCTTGATCCTGAAAATGACCAAAGTTATCGTTATTTCATGAACACCAACCTGTTCGATCATGTAAATATTGACAAAACTCACACTTTTGTTCCGAACGGACTTGAGCCGGATTCTGACAAAGCATGTAAAGAGTATGATGCAATCGTTAAAAGTGTTGGCGGTATTGATCTGCAGTTACTCGGACTTGGACACAACGGACACATCGGATTTAACGAACCTGCAGATGCTTTCACACTCGGTACAAACTGTGTAGACCTTGCACCAAGTACAATTAATGCCAACAAACGTTTTTTCGAGTCTGAGGCAGACGTTCCACGTCAGGCATACACAATGGGAATTGGTACGATCATGGGTGCGAAAAAAATTGTTGTTGTTGTAAGCGGCGCTGATAAGGCCGAGATCTTAAATAAGGTTGTAAACGGACCGATCACACCACAGGTGCCAGCTTCTATTCTTCAACTTCATCCAGATGCAACCATCGTATGTGATGCAGCAGCGGCAAGTTTATTGTAAAAAAGATTTAAGTTGTCAGATAGAAAAATGTCCTGCAGAAGTATGACAAAATCTCTGCAGGACATTTTAATCTATATATTTTACTGATCAGATTCCCATTTTTCGAACAAAATCTCTATCAGCGCTTTCGGCCTTCCCCCGGAAGCCGCCGTCTCTTTCGCATAAACCCTTCCGCAGCCGGATTCCATAAGACGCTTCATAATACGTCTTGAACTTCGGGTTGTTATCTCCAGGCATTCCGCCAACTCATAAGCATCAAAAATATAACTTTTCCTTGCATCCGCGATTGCCATGATCTTTAACACAGACTGCTCACTAAGCCCTGTCTTCGCTGCAATATCTCGAATCTTCGGATCAGAAGATATCAGTTCGTACTGAAATTGACGTTCCGTATCTAACGGTCCCTGCAGTATATCGCTTTCATCTACCTGAAACAGTTCCTGTTTCTTTCTTTTCAAGGAATGCTCCAACGCCTTCCTTGCGTTTATCTCAGCTTTATACACTGTGACGCCCATGCCGATCCCGACATTAACCTCCAGCCCTCTCTCCTTAATCTTCTGTTGAAGCCGCTGGATTCTTACATAATTCTGCGATTTCTTAATGACACCCGCATTGGAGAATACGATATATTCCTTCTTTCCCAGTGGGAAGATCGTTCCCTGTATCCGCTGTACATACTGGATAATATCCTTCTCAACTTCTGCTTTTTCCAGCATTCCCGCATAATAATTGTCTTCTAAAAACTCATAATCGGTAAGTTGGAGAATCTCTACAGCAATCTGCGAATACTCTGCCTGATTCAGCGCATACTCATTTTTCAGCCGTTCCAGTGCAAGCCGCACCGCCGCTCTGCTGACTTTCAGATAGATTGCCTGATATCCCCGCTCGATCAAAGTATGGTATACCCACACAAAAGAGGTAAGTGCAACTTTCGTCTTCCCTTCCTCCTGAAGACGGATATGCCAGTCCACATACTCCCACTCGTCCACCCCTGGCTGCAGAGAAGACGAATAAATATTTCGCGTCAATATCTGCACGGAATCAAGAAGGTCGGTGATCACCTGATTCTCTATCACATCAATGCTAAACGCATCAAACTCCATATTCTGTTTCTGCATCTCAAGAAATGCACCCGCCACACTGACACTGGAACGTTCTACTGTCGTATAAGGCTTCCCAATCTGGTAAGCCTCCGTTACATACATCTCCACCGCACAGCCTGTAAAAAGTATAGCATCACAGTCCCTCTCACAGTCTGCAATAACCTCGTCGCATTGATTTACCCGGTCTCTTGAATAGCATGCCACTTCCAGCCTTTCATCTATCTGCAGCAGATTGTCTTTGATTCTGCTGCAGGAGATTTCCGGTCCTACGACTCCGACTTTCATACGTTTCCTCTTTTCTGATCACAATCATTATTCCTGCGATCATTATATCGTAGAACCGTCAAATAATTCAACCTTTGAATGTGCTTTCATAAATTCAAGATATGTTTCTTTTGTAAATCTCGGTGTATAGCCTGCTATGATTTCTTTCGCCTTTGCCGCATTATCATACAACAGATCGATCACGGACAATGCCAGCATTTTTGCCGGGAGTATATAAGCAGTCTCAAAATCTGCGATCCGCATATCCGCTGTGTGAAGTCCTCCTGTCACACCTGCTGCCCAAATGTGCATACACGGCATGATCTGAGACAGATCACCCAGATCTGAAGAACCTGATGTCTGATAGTGCTCATAGAAGGAATCTTCTCCTGCTCCGCCATATTCTATCATATTCTCTCTGTAAAGGGCAGACAGGGTTCTGTCCGAGGTAAGCGGAAGATAACCGACGCGGTCATTGATCTCCACCTTACCGCCCACAGCAAGTGCAGCAGCTTTCATCGCTCTGTTGACCTTGATATTGGCATCTTCCATCGACTCTACGGTCGCAGCTCTTACCATGATCTGCATCGTAACAAAAGAAGGTACTACGTTGACCAGCTCCCCGCCATTGGTAATCACAGCGCTCACACGCACGTGATCTTCATCTTTGAAAGTTTCACGAACTGCATGAAGATTATTGAGAGCAAGTTCTGCCATATTGAGGGCATTGATTCCTTCAAAGGGAGCCATTCCTGCATGTGCCGCCTTTCCGATAAATTTCACGATTTTACTCATAAATCCGTTTCCGTCTGTATCGATCGTACAACATTTATCCGGTGACGCCATCTCCATCATGTGACACTGCATAACCATATCCACATGATCCAGCCCGCCGCGTCTTAAATATTCCTGCTTTCCGCCGTAATATTCAATCTCACCTTTTGCGATAAGACTGTCACGGTACTCTGTATCTACGCACTCTTCTGCCGGAATCGCAATGAAATCTACTGCTCCGTCCAGTTCGTCGATCACTCCGCTCTCCACAAGCCCTACTGCACAGCCATACAGATTCGCAAGCTGTACATTATGTCCACAGGCATGTACATTCCCATTTGCAAGACTATGCTCATGGTCGCCACACACAACACAGTCCAGTTCTCCCATGACCGCCACAACCGGCTTGTCTTTCGCCCCCGCTGACGCCTTGCAGCCTGTGTATGCAATATTGGAAATCGTTGTAAGATTCAGCGAACGAAATGCTTCTTCCATCTTCTTCGTTGTCTCAAACTCCTTATATCCAAGTTCAGGATTCTTATAAATCGCTTCTCCGAGTCTGCATATTTCCTCACGCCTGCTCTCGATTGCATTTATACACCGTCTTTTCAACTCTTCCTTGTTCATTTGCCTATCCTCTCTTACTCCACGGACATCATACGTCTGATCACTTTTGCTGCCTTCCACATCTCTTCTGTGTCAATGGACTCATCTACTGTATGCACATTTCTCATTCCAATACCAAGAATGACACTACGGTAACCGTGTCCTGCCAATACGTTAGCATCACTTCCACCGCCAATGATCTGAAGATCCGGTTCAATTCCTTCCTTCACCATGGCTTCCTTAGTAACCTCCACCAGTCCACAGTCTAATTCAACAGAAAGTGTAGGATATGCAAGTTCATGCTCAAAGGTATATCCTGCTCCCATTGCTTCTGCTGCTTCTTTACAACATGCTTCCATATAAGCAAGTTCAGAAGCCAACTTTTCCATGCTGTGAGAACGAATTTCTGCTGTAAATGTCACTTCGTCTGTCACTACATTGGTTGCTCCACCGCCTTCGATTCTTCCGATATTAGAAGTTGTATATGGATTGATTCTTCCAATGTGCATGTTGGCAATCGCCTTAGATGCAGCACAGATCGCATTGATTCCTTTCTCCGGTTCTATACCTGCATGAGCTTTCTTACCATGGAAAGTAACCTGGATTGCTTCCATTGCCGGCGCCTTGTAAGCGATCACCCCAGTGTCACCTGTTGCATCAGCAAGAACAAGATCTTTGCATGGAAGAATGCTCAGATCCATGTGCTTTGTTCCCTGCATACTGATCTCCTCAGAACAGGTAAATACAAGATAAATATCTCTGTGAGGCGCTCCACTCTCTAACAGATCCTCAATGGCTTCCAGAATTACGGCAATCCCTCCCTTATCATCTCCACCAAGAGTAGTCGTTCCGTCTGTACGGATGATATTTCCTTCAATGACAGCCTTTACTTCTTTACACGGCTCGATCTGGTCTGTATGTGCGCCAAATCCAATCGGCATTCCTTTCTGTGTGCCCGGAATATGTGCTACGATATTTCTTCCGTTTCCACCATAGCCTGTTCCGGCATTATCAGATTTAAATTCAATTCTGCGTTTTGTAAGATAGTCCTCAAGCCAGTCACACATCTCTTTCTCACCCTTAGACGGGCTGTATACCTGAAGCATCTCAAGGAAATTATCTATCATTCTTTCTTTGGATAACATATTGTGATCCTCCCATTTATCCATTCATTATAACATTCATGATAACTTTCGTCACTAATCTTCCTTTAACTCTTTCTTGTAGATCAGGCTTCCTGCAAATATAGAACCGAATACTGCCACAAGAATTACAACGTAAGATGGTGTTCCAGGGAAGAATGAGAGGAAGTTATTCTTCATTAACCAGTTCATTCCGAATGCGATTACAACTGCAACTCCTGCAAGTTTCGGACGAGATATGGCAAACTGTCCGAATACTGCACCGTAAAGGGCCGGAAGCAGGAAGTTAAGCGCTGCCTTCATTCCATCAGGCATTGCGCCGATGATCACATTTCCGCCAACTGCTCCAACTGTAAGGATTACAATATTTACAAGGATAGATACAGCAATTCCAATCGTAGAGACAATGGAACCTTTTTCTGTTCCCATCTCAACGCCTGCTGCTTCCTGTGCTACAGAAGAACATGGCACACGCATGTTAGATGTGTTTCCGGAAAGGAATGTAAGATATGTTCCCGGAATTCCCAGAATCGGAAAGTAGGAAATAGGCTCTACAATATAGAATGCTCCGCTAACACTGATCTGTGAAATTGTTCCTGCGATAATTGCAGAAACCGGCGGCATATACCCAAACACAAAAGAGACCACAAATGCCGGCAAAAAACTAGTAACGATACCTAAAAGTAATGTAATTTTTCCCCATTTGATAATACTTGGGATATATGTTTTTGAATAATATTCTTTGTTCATCTTCTCTCCTCCTTACGCCATTGTGTTCCAAATATGTCCAACAAGCATTCCTGAAAACATTGAGATTGCAAATGCCCACTCTCTTAACCAGTTGATATTCTTATCTTTTGCAGTCTTAGATAAAATCATCATCAGAACACATCCTACGATCGTTGCGATCGCGGGCGCTCCTCCAAACGCAAATTTCCCTTCTGCGGAAAAGAAGTTTCCTGATGCCAGGTTTGCAAATGCACCGAGCATAGCTCCTGCTGAAATGATCGGAACCATCTTTGGATTTCCTTTAGACATCAGGTGATTAACCTTGTGCATTTTGTCTGTAAATAACAGTGTGAAAATGAGCCAGCCCAAAGAACCACAGATCATAACCCATACACCACATGAAAATGCTACCGGATCAAGATTCTCAAGAGTAGTTCCCATAGCCTGTGCCCCGAATCCTGCTGCCATCGCCTCATAGTTTACAGAACCGATAAAGGATAATCTCATCCATGAAATTGGAGCTCCCATTGATACGATAAGGGAAATCATAGTCACAAGGATTACAATTGCAGGTCCGATGGATGCGATCGCACTACTCTTGATCGCCATACTTACCTGCTGTTTTGATATCTCCAGTTCCTTTGCCGCCTTTAGTGACTTTCTGAAAAACAGTACGGACTGAAATACTACGATACCTACTGCTACTGCTGCCCCCAGCCACATCAGAGGACTGTTAGCAATATCCAAATAATTTGTTACTTCTCTCATCTTTTCTCTCCTTCCATTTGTCTTCTTAATTTAAGACGTGTCCTTAATATGTCTTTTATCGAAAAGATACAACAATCCCACAATATCTGTCAATTATTTGCCACGAATATGTGCACGCGATATTCCACAATTTTTTTGCTGATTTCTGTATATTATGACAATATTTTTTAGTTTTATTCATAAAAAATAGGCTGCGCCTATTCAACTCCCCTGCCCCTCAATCTTGAGGGATAGGGGTTTCTTTTTGTTACTTTTTCCTGCATAATAGAGTTATGAATATCTTACAAAGAATCTTTACTGACTATTATGAAGAAATTAAATATACTCTTCATCCCAGAAAGACTGAGATGGAAAATATCGATAAAATGCTAAGCTGTGGCGACCCTTCCTTCGGCGGTGCCATGTATGTCTGCTCCCACTGTGGTAATTTTAAATTTGTTCCCTTTCGTTGCCACAGCCGTTTTTGTCCGACTTGTGGCAACAAATATGCCATGGAACGCACTACCAGTATGTCCTTTAAGCTGGTCAATGTTACTCATCGGCACTGTGTATTTACCATTGACGAAAATCTCCGTGATTTTTTCCTTCATGACCGCTCTCTCCTCCACTGTCTTTTTCATGCCGTTAACAGCGTTATTTCCCGTATGTTTTTTACTATGAATAAATCCAAAAACTTCACTCCCGGTTTCATCATGGTTTTACACACCTTTGGCAGAGACCTCAAATGGAATCCTCATATCCACTGTCTTATTTCGGAAGGTGGATTTAGTGATGATGGTTTCTGGCGTCATGTCAAGCACTTTAACTACGCCTTTCTTCGCAACGCTTTCCGCACTGCACTTCTGAAAGAAATGGAATCCAGGATCGGATCCGCTTTCAAAAAGATCAAATCCAAATCTTACCGCGACCATAAACAAGGTTTCTATGTTTATGCCAAACCGAATCTTTCTGATCCGAAAACAGTTATCAAATACATTGGTCGCTATCTTGGTCGGCCTGTCATTACCACATCCAGAATAGACAGCTATGATGGCGATACTGTTACTTTCCATTACCATCGACATGAGGATAATAAATACATACAAGAAACACTCCCCGCTATTGATTTCATCAAAAGATTAATCCGCCATATTCCTGAAAAACATTTTAAAATGATCCGATATGGCGGATTATACGCCAGACACCGAAAAACAGATGAAAAACTTTATCGTGCCATCTCTAAAAGTAAACATCGTTTTTACCGGAGTTTCAACCAATGGCGAATCGCCATTCTTTCTTCTTTTGGTTCCGATCCTTTAGAATGTCCTGACTGCAAACACAAAATGGAACTTTTGGAGCTCTATTACAATCATAAACGCGTATCTCTCGAAGAACTATATGAGAGAGCAATGTACAAATCTCTCGGAAAGCGTTCTTCTGCATGATTTCTTTTTTAACATTCTGTGATATAATCCTCTGAAAGGAGGATGAACGACTATGAAACCAAACATCGAGGAATTACGCAAAAAGTACATGGATAATCCACCAGAAGGAATGACATCTAAGGACATTCGCAATATGAGCGAGGATGACCTTCTGGATATGGATTACTTTTTAAACGAAGATGATTTATTTGCCGATGAGGCTGGTGTAGAAGGTTTTTATATCTTCTAACAAGTGTCATCTTGTTCCTATGCCCGCCTTTGTGCGGGCTATTTTCATTCATTGGTTCAACAAAAATCGGAATTTCCTATTAAAGAACAAAAACAAAAAATAGGCTTTGCCTATTTTTTATTCAGGAATTCGACGAAAGTCGAACTTTCCTATAAAACCTCCATGTCCCGCTTTACGTGACACCAACCATAAATGAAACACGGAGATCCAATAGTTATTGATTGCAAGTGATCCATACTTTGCCTTATAATACACACAACGGCAAAGGTCGGTTTTTATTTGGAGCATTTAGCCCGCCTATAAAACTGATTTAAGGTTTCCTCATTTGCACCACCATCTGTCCCGCCGTATACGGTGTTGAGCGGCATTTTCTTATTGCCGGTGACGATGCAGTCGCATCAAATTAAAA
>CAYOSJ010000066.1:0-13172 GCA_964406595.1 uncultured Dorea sp. | reverse complement strand
ATCGGAATGCGTGACCCTGAAAACTCTCTTAATTTTTATACTCCTGATTTTTCTGGTGTTACTACCATCTCCTGTGATTTCATATATGAATCCTATGTTTTCACTGCCATTGCAGATACTGACTACAACATTACCGATATTTCAACTGGGTCAATGACCTTTCTACAGGACGGCGTTGTTGTTGCAGATGTGTATTGTCTCGCTACAGATCATCAACGTACAGAACTACAGTTTCAATCAGAGATGGACGTAAAAGATAATCTCATCTCTCCTGCAACTGCTGAATTTCCCGGTCATATTTTAGAAGATTCTCAATGGAAAATTGTCAGAGATGGAAATACCTTTACGGTATCCTCTTGGGTTGACGCTCAGAACGAATATGGCGCATTGCTCAGATACAACTTTACTACAACTTATGACTGGGACGGCGCGGACGACACCGAGCCTGTATTAATAGATGTGGTAATTTCTCAATAGAGTTTTATAAAAAGAAGTTTTCATAGAAATTAAAAAACCGAGCAGAAGAAGTCTGCAATAAACAAAACTTTAAGTGAGAGCGTTCTGAATATCGTTTGTTCTGATTGTCAGGTTCACTATATGTGAGTTCCTTTGAACGAACATATCAGTGACCGTTACAATCATTCAAATGGTAGAAGTAAAGCGAAACGGTTTTGTTTATCGCAGACTTCTTCTGCCGCTGTTGATAAACCTGCACCGATTCCCTTTACTATATTTTTCCGTCATAAATTAGGTAATTCAACTGAAAAGAAGAGGTGAGATGGCATTCGGTATAATAATCCTGAAACAACTACATGACAACTATATAGAGGGATGCTATAATATAATTGTAATTGATATTTTATAGACAGAAAAGAAAGGATGCAAAAACGGGATATTAGCAGGACGGACGTAAAAAACTGTATTATGAATGGAGAAATCATAGAAGATTATCCTGATGATTTTCCATATCCTGGTTGCTTGATTTTGGGACACATGGTTAATATTTGAAGACTAGAAGGAGGCATTAAACTATGTGTATGTTATGTAAGTGTGATACAGTACGGCAGACCACCACTGTTCATGTTGTAAATTATAAAGATTGTGTGATTGTCGTAAAGAATGTTCCGTGTGAAGAATGCGAACAGTGTGGAGAGAAATTTTATACAGATGAAGTGGCTGAACGATTAGAAGCAATGATAAACTCTGCAAAGAAGTTATTACAGGAGATTTCTGTCATTGATTATACGAAAGTTGCCTAGGAAAATGTACCATTCTTCATCTTGGGCAGCATAATTTACCAACGCACAGAACTATAGTTTCAATCCAAAATCAGAGTCTCAAAAAAGCCGATAAGTGATATGCTCCCCATATGGTAGACAATGGAAATATCCAAAATCTATCATATGAGGAGCATTTTTATGTCTAAAAAGAAATATAGCAAGGAATTCAAATTGAAGGTGTTAAAGGAACATGAAGAAGGAGCCTCTTTTTATTCTCTAGAAAAGAAATATGACATTGTACTTGGTACAGTAAAAAGATGGAATGCAGCTTTCAAAGCACATGGAGAAACGGCTCTTGATCGCCACAATAGCAATCTATGTAGATATTCTGCAGAGTTTAAGCAAAGAGTCGTTTCTGACTATTTATCCGGAGGTGGTTCTTTCGAATCTATTGCTGTAAAATACGGTATTCACGCAGAAAGTACTGTTTTAAAGTGGGTAAAGCAGTATAATAGTCATGAGGAATTAACTGATTCACGAAAGGTTGGGGATTATCTCATGGCAAAAGATATCAAGTCAAGAAAGACAACTTTTGAAGAGCGTATAAGAATAGTTGAGCATTGTGTCTCGCATTCAAATGATTATTCAGCGACTGCAAAGGAATTTCATTGTTCGTATGGGCAGGTATATTCGTGGGTAAATAAGTATAGCAAAAAAGGTGTCGATGGTCTTAAAGACGGTCGTGGACGTAATAAATCAGCGGATGAACGGAGTGAATTGGAAAAACTCAGAGCTGAAAATAGGCTATTGAAAGCTGAAAAGAAACGCCAACAAATGGAGATTGATTTATTAAAAAAACTCGAAGAAATCGAGAGGAGGTGACACTAGGCAGAATAAGACATTATGATTCATATATTGCTATAAAGGAGCTTTCCGAAGAGCATCCTGAGTATCCGATCCGTACGATGTGCGAAATTCTAAAAATCAACAGAGCTGCCTATTACAAATGGAAAAGTCATACGAACAGCAAAAATGATGACCTTAATGAACTTATAGCGGAAAAAGTTCTTGAAATTCATGGAGAACATCCTGATATGGGCTATAGACGCATCAGGGACACTCTCGCACATGATCATAACATAAATGTCAATGATAAAAGGGTCTTGCGAGTATGTCGTAAGAAAAAAGTTCAATCTTATGTAAAACACAGATATAATTGCTGCACGAAACCGGCTTCAGACCCGGCTTATCTTGCTGAAAATGTATTAAATCGTGAGTTTAAGTCAGAGAAACCTAATGAGAAATGGCTTACAGATGTGTCTGAATTTAAATATGGAACTGGTGATAATGAAAAAAGGGGAAAAATATATTTGAGTGTCATACTGGATCTGTGTGGAAAGCGCCCTGTGGCATATGAATACAGTGATCATAATGATAATCCTCTCGTATTTAATACTTTTGATAAGGCATTAGCAGCGAATCCTGGGGCAACGCCTCTTTTTCATTCTGACAGAGGCTACCAGTATACTTCCAAAGCCTTCCGTCAGAAGATAAGCGATGCCGGAATGACCCAAAGTATGTCAAGAGTTGCCAGATGCATTGATAATGGCCCCATGGAAGGATTCTGGGGAATTATGAAACGTGAAATGTATTATGGAAAAAAGTACAAAACTAAGGACGAGCTGATAAAAGCAATTGAAGAATATATAAATTATTACACCAATAAACGGGTACAAAGAAATCTTTGTATCTTAACTCCGCAGGAGTATTATGAAAAGCATCTGCTGGAAGCAGCATAAAAACTGCCCGATATAACACCGGGCAGAAAATATTTTTTGTTTTTTTAATTGTCTACTTGACGGGTAGCACACCAAAGAACTCGGCTTTTTGAGGTTATTCAGTTACTATTTAATTTCAACATCCCTGACCTTGGGATCTCTCATGCCTGCGGACTTTTTGATAGGAAAAGTCTAAAATCCGTTCTTTCCGTTCCCGAAGCATTGTCTTGTAAAATTTCTTCTGCAAATCGGAAATAAAAGGTGTCCCATCTACGATTTTATATATCTTTTCCATATCAATCCTGGGCACTATCCTCTTTAATGCTTTATTGCAATCCTCGTTCTCCAATGAAGAAATAAACTTAAAGTATTGGATTTTCTGCCCATTTATCTTTATTGCCGAAAACGGTCTTTCAAAAATACGAATTTCACGCTCTGCAGGATTATCCAAAGTTTTTTTCACAATTTCTTCATCTGCCTGGGGAAATAAACAACTTCCACAATCATAAATCGGAGCAAGAGATATCTCATCTGTAACGATATTATAAAGAAATCCCCAGTTACCGTTATGTCTGTCCCAGTTTCCAATTAAAGCATCAACGATGAACATATCCCAAAACCATTCGGTTAACTTTTGTGGTTCAATAGCTGTTTGCTCCTCTAACGTTTTTATTATATCACTAAGTTCCGTACCATACCCGCTGTGAGCAGAATCAATGATTGTGTTTTTTAAGGAAGCAAAGTCCTGAAGAACAAATCCGTCTGTGGTGAAATCCTTGCAGGCTACAACGATTTTTTTCTTTCCGTTTTTTGTATAAGTCCCGAGCAAAGTTTTTTGCACCGGAATACCAATACTTTCAAAAATATGACATCCGAGATATTCCGATACGCAACCGTTCGCATAACTCATTGCCTTATTGATAGCGGGGACAGCAGGGAACTTCAGCATATACAACTCATCGTTATATAGCACGGAAATCTTACTGCCGTTTGCTCCTGCATAAGCCTTGTTACGAACAGGAAGATTGGTAAAATCAATCATTGATTAGTCACCCCGTTTCATTCTTAAATATTTTTCACGCAAATACCATGCCTGTTCCGTAGATATCTCCTGATCAACCTCGGCAGAGTTAATATCTGCATTTAATTCGCTCCAGCACATATCCCAATGATAATCTTTTTTGCCGCTGTCTACGATCTCCCAGGAAGCAACCATGTTTTCTAAAGAGGACTGCAGATATGGCGGCAGACCACACTCAAGATACTTTTTACTTTTGGGTAATCCTGTTTCCTTGTCATATTCTGTATTTATTGTATCTAAAGACATAATATATTCCATTGTGCAATCAAGCGCTTTTGCAAGCTGCTGCACTGTGCGGGCAGAGCATTTTTGCAGGGAACTTTTACCGGAACAAATATCCATAACGGTTGTTTTGGGAATGCCGCTGATCTGTGACAGATGGTATTTGGTAATGTTCCGTCTGTCAATATATTCTTGTAAATTCATTTGCACCACCCTTTCCTTTATTATATTATATCGGTATACCGACCATTTGTCAATGAACGCACGAAAGACCTTATGAAACTAATTCTTCCTCAGCAATTTCTCAATCCCCTGAAATCTGCTATCTGCCGGGCGTTTCTCACCCAACGCCTGCCTGATCTCCTTCTCATAATCATAGAATTTTTTGAACTTCGTATAGACCGGACGGGATTTTCGCTTGCCCACCTTTTTCTCTGCTTTTACGGCAAGATTGAGAAACGCCTGCTTATGGATCCTATAGTCCATATCTACAGCCTTTAACCGGACAGCCTTCATAAGCAGACGGTATTCCTCAATCGTAAGACGGTCTACTTCTGCAAAACTTTTGAAGTCTAAATAACGAAAACAATTCAGCGCGATCTCCTGGTAGATCTCCTCAAAATCTTGCTCTTCTATGCCTCCTGAGCCTGCCCTTTGCTCTTTTCGTTCTCGATCGCCTGGATCAAGATCTTCATATCTTTCTTCGTAGCATTGGAATCGGATAAAAAATCCTTTACCTGTGCAAATAATTCTTCAATATCTGTATCCAGATCGTCAATATACGCCTCCAGTACCGCTTTGGTGAGCCTTGGTTCCTGTCCTTTGTTGGCAGTATCCAGGATCTCCATCAATGCCTCGATATCCCCGTCCAGCAATTCTGCCGTGTAATATTTGAATCCGACATCCTTTTTCTTTCCGGGCACGCTTTCTACCGGAATAGACACCTTCTTGTTCATTTCTCTTAAGAATCCCACGCCAAAATGAAATGGGTATATTTGTCCGCCAATCGTTAATTCTACCATCTTGTTCTCCTCCTCTTTATCTTCTCCTGTCTGTTTGCACCTTTCTTTTCACAGGGGCTTTATGCCCCTGTTTTCTGTGTGTCTGTAAATACATAATCTGCGATCTCCTGCTGCTTTGCAGAGACAGTAACATCTCCCGCCTTGCCGCCTCCATTGACTGCAAATGTAAGGCTGCATTCTACGAACTCTTCCGCGCTGGAAGTTTTCTCAAATTCTGTAAGGTATCCCTGGAAATATCTTCCTTTGAACTGATTTTCACCATTCTCAGACGGCTCTGCCAGATTTGCCTCCCAGATCTCCATAAGTTCATCTGTGTCCATCGCTTCCTCCAGTTTGTCGATGAATGTATCTCCTACTGTGAGGATACTTGTTGCTGTGATCTCAAGTTCTGTTGTCCCCGGAGTACGGATCGCTCCGTCCTTTGTCGCAGTTGACTCAGATTCTTTACTCTTCGTTCTTCCATTTTCTGTTGTAAATGCAAGCATCACTCCATCAGATTCTGCCGCCTCTTTTTTAATGCGGTATAAATATACCATTTTCTTTCCCTGTACCGCCTCTGCAAAAAGCTGTAAATTCATTTTTTTCATACTCATTGTACCTCCTGATTTTATTTATATTTTATTCTCTGAACAAGCAACACACCGTCCTGTGATGCAGACGTGCTCTGGATATGCCTCCGCGATCATCGCGATCCCGATAAAAAAGGAATCTACCAAGGTTTTCGATTTTTCTGACAACTTTCCAAAATACAGATCCGACTTTCCCGGAACGAGGCTATATTCTACGGAATCTTCCGTCAGATCCGCAATTGCCTGGACCAGAGTCCGGAACAAGGCTGACACCCCCGCACATACAATGTCACTGCCTTGTGCTGCGTATCCGGCATGTCCCCGGACCGTAACTGCGTTCTTACAGACATTTACCCTGATCACTACATGACCTCCCATTCTCAGACTACTGTACTTCTGTATCACTTCTGTGTTATCTCCTTGTTCGTTTTAGACTATATCAGTTTGAAAGCGAACAGCGGTGAACATTTATAAAACTTTTTCAAGAAATCTGTCATGTGCCATCCGGCAGCTGTCTTTGGTAAAGGAAATCCGTTTCTTCGGATAGAGATAATTCATCTTCATTGCTACCATCTCCCATGTCAGGTCATCAATGTAGTAATATCGAAACATACTTCTCATTCTGCTCTTTTCTATCTGTTCTATATATTCCTCCACTTCTGTCTGCTTCTCTGCGAATTCTGTTTCCAGACCCGCGAGAAGTTCTACCTGCTTTCTTACCGCTGCTTCTTTTCTCTCGATCATTCCGACAGGACGCCCTTCCACTTTGACTGTCTTCAGAGGTTTACGCCCTTTTTTACCGCAGGATACTACATCCGCCGTAACCAGCCGCTGAAGACGCTCGATCTCTTTTTTTCCCTGCTCGATCCTGCGCCGTATGTCCTTAAGTTCTCCTTTCATATCTGCATATTCCATTAAAATATGTTTTTCCATCTTGTAATTCTCCTTCCAACATGCTATAGTATTTTTATCGAACATAAGTTTGTTCTTTGATTGGATTATATTCTTAATTCAGTATTTTGTCAATATGATATATTCGAAATTAAGTATATTATTCCTTTTTCCGAATTTTTTTTGTTTACACAATTTTTTATTCCGTTTATAATGAAAACATCAGAATTGGAGGGTTATAAATGGAAAAAGCAAAGATACTGGAAAGGCTTATCAAAGAACAGGGCTTCAGTTTAAGAGCTTTTGCGGAGAAATGCCAGCTTCCTTACACGACCTTATATGGCATTATGAAAAATGGCGTTGGGCGGGCAAGCGTAGACAATGTGATCTGTATCTGCAGATATCTGGGAATTACCGTTGAGGAATTAGAGACAATGGCGCACGATGAAACTGTGCGTTCTCAGCCGTCTTACGAGGATGTGGAATCCTTGATCGCCCGAAATGGAAAAGCGTTCTCCACCGAGCAGAAACTGCGGCTGATCAAACTTTTGTCCGAATTAGATTCGTAAAGGACTGATAGAACTGGATTGTAATAAGATAAGGCAGAAAGCCTCAGAAGTGATTATTTCGTGCGGTGTCAGGAGATTTCCTGTTGATTGTTTTCAGATTCTTTCCTGTTATGGATATAAGATCTATCCTTACTCCGAGATAAAAGAATCAAAGCCCGAATTATACCAGATGTGTGTATGCTATTCGGATGACGCCTTTCGTATGGGCAGCAGACGGCTGATCGCTTACAATGATACGAAGCCCCGCGGACGAGTCCGATTTTCTCTTATGCACGAACTGGGGCATCATATACTGGAGCACAAGTGTGATACTGCCTCCAATGAATGGGAAGCCGATTATTTTGCGAACAATCTTCTTGCACCGCGCATCGTATTATATTATGCCCGTCTGAAACAGATCCGGAAAATTTCAGATCTATTTGAAATGTCTGTTTCTGCGGCTCACTACGCGGCGCAGGATTTTTCCAGGTGGTGCCGGGAAGTCTGCTTATATGGGATGCACCCATACGACCGGTCTTTGTATCGTCATTTGTACGATCCCGCCTACGGCGGACTGGTATATTCGGTGAAAGAGTGCGACTACTGCGGCGCTCTTCTCTACAATTCAAAGGGCTCCTATTGTGAACCTGCATGCCATATTCCCGATGGGCTTGCGTCCGCTTCTTCTCTCACGCCACTTACAAAAGAAGACAAGCAGATCGTTACAGCACTGGAGAACCGCTGGCTGGGGACAGGGTAAATCGAATTTGGGACGGAGTATTTTTAGAATTACCCCGTCCCAAATTCGATTTACCCTGTCCCTTATATTTTTTTGTTACGCACAAATTTTTCCTTCCTTATAACATTCATAAATGTATTCCCGCGATTGATAATAAAAATCTGTATTATAATTTGAGATCGCAGCATCAATCCATGAAGTATAGACTTCCATAAGTTGTTTCACGATATCCCCTTCATCATCGGCTGTTTTCTCAATCGGTTCGCAATGAAATACATCCGCATATCGGTAGACCCTGTTTAATATCTTTTCTCCCAAAAACGAAACTAACTCTGAACGTTTCAATTTCTGCTGTCGTCCAATAAACTCAATCAAACTACATGTATAGAACAACGCACTGTTATTTTTCATCTTGCACCTCCACCCCTCGAAGGAAAGTTAGTGTTGTCAAAGCACGTGCTGTATGAAAACTAATCTGGTGGGTTGGCTTTTTCAATATTCTATCCCTTCTCTCGCTGTTTTCCCGATGTCATAGGGGTGCTTTATTTTCTTCATTTCGGTAATATAGTCCGCTTCCTCGGCGATCCTCTCTGACATCTCATGTCCTGTCAATATGACTTCCAGCCCTCTCGGCTTATGCTGCAGAAAACTTAATAACTTGTCTTCACTCAAAAGCCCAAGTTGTACTGCGCATAGCGACTCGTCCAAAAGGAGTATGTCAAAGGGGGAACAGAATTTTACGATCTCGTCGAGCGCTTTGTTATTATAATGCCTGATTTCTGATTTTTCCTCTCCGTTCATCTGCCCGAAGAACTTCACCTTATCGCGCCCCGGAAGGCAGGTGACGGCAGGAAGCGACTCCAGGATCTTTCTCTCGTTGGACGAGTTATCTTTTAAGAACTGGAACACAAGCACACGAAGCCCACATCCTGCAGCGCGTATTACCTGTCCTACCGCAGCGGTTGTCTTTCCTTTCCCGTCCCCATAATATACATGTATTCTTCCTGTGCCTGTCATTTTCTCTTTCCTTTCCTACAGTTCCAGCTTCATATCTCCAAACTGAATCCAGCCTTTCTTACGCATAAATTCAGAGATCAGAAGCGTAAGTGCTGCCGGCAGTATGATCTGAATAACAAGAATCTTCATCAAGACCACTGCTGCCGCCTCTGTCTGTATCATAGTCTGCCACGTCATGATCTGTCCCACGAGTCCCGCGGTTCCCATACCGGAACCTGTGGCGTTGCTTGTCAGATGGAATACCATCGTTCCGATTGGTCCCAACACCGCGCTGGATAAGATAACCGGAAGCCATATTACTGGTTTCCGCACAATGTTCGGCACCTGAAGCATCGAAGTTCCGATCCCCTGTGCGAGAAGACCTCCGATTTTATTCTCTCTGTAACTTGCCACCGCAAATCCAACCATATTACAGCAGCAGCCTACCGTAGCAGCGCCTGCCGCCAGCCCGGACAGATTCAAAATAATGCCAAGAGCCGCCGAACTGATCGGAAGTGTCAGCACCATGCCCATCACTACAGATACTACAATTCCCATAAGAAATGGCTGTTGCTCCGTTCCCCAGTTAATGATGGCTCCAAGCCATGCCATGAAACTTGAGATCGGCGGTCCTAAGATCAATCCTACCACAGAACCTGTCCCGATCGCAACAATCGGTGTTACCAGAATATCGACTTTTGTCTTTCCCGAAACAAGGTGTCCGAAAAAGATCGCCACATAAGCGGCGATAAATGCGCCGAGCGGTTCTCCCGGACCTGCATATACAGTCGCTCCTTCCACAAGAACTGCTCCTGTAAGCAGTTTACTGGCAAATGCACCTGTCATGCCCACAGTTGCCGCAGATACAACTACCAGCGGACTTTCCTTGAACTTATATGCTACCGCCACGCCAATCCCTGCCCCGGTAAGCGACGCCGCCACCTTACCGATCACAAAGATCATGTCCCCCGCTGTTCCGCCGATAAGCGTCCCGATCTGCTGGATGATCGTGCCGATGATCAGTGTTGCAAATAATCCCTGCGCCATAGCGCTGAGTCCTTCAATAAAGATACGATCTAAAATTTTCTTGAACTTTTCCATTATGTAATCTCCTTATATGTCTTTACAAGTGTCTTGTCACTTGTCCTACCGGAAAAGTTTATCACAGAAATTTATTGAAATCAAGGCTTTCTCAGGACATTCCCGCATACAGTCTCCACATCGGATGCATTCTGGACTGTTCGGCATTTCCCATACTTTAATATCCATCTGACACACCTTCTTACATGCTCCACATTTCGTGCATTTATCTTCCTGCACCTGATAACGGTACAATGCAATGGGATTAAACAGACTGTACACTGCTCCCAGCGGGCATATATATTTACAAAATGGACGATATACCCACAGAGCCAGCAACAAGATCCCCGCCAGCAGCATGAATTTCCACTGAAACAATGCACCTGCCGCCTGCCGAAGAGATTCATTTGACATAAGAAGCGGCAAGCCTGCTCCCAACGTTCCGCTCGGACAGATGTATTTACAAAACCATGGACTGCCCTGCCCGATCACGTCAGACACCGTAAGCGGCAATAGTACAACGAACAACACTAACACGATATATTTTACCCAGATCAGGAACCTATGCCCCGGAAGGTTCTTTCGTTTCCCCCAAAATGGTATCTTATAGAGCAGATCCTGCACCAGCCCAAACGGACAGAGCCATCCGCAGATGAATCGTCCGAACAGCGAACCGAAGAACAGCAGAAATCCTACAATATAAAAAGAAAACTTATACTCTCTGCTGCCAAGGACTGCCTGCAGCGACCCTATGGGGCAAGACCCAAGGGCTCCTGGACAGGAATAACAGTTAAGTCCCGGCACACACAAGGTCTTCGTCGAACCTCTGTAGATCCGTCCTGTGGCAAAACCATAGAAATATCCATTTGTAACAGCCGTGAACACAACCTGTACCCACAGCCTTATCCTTTCCTTTAACCACCTAACCAATCCCGATGCACTCCAAACATATATTTACTGCTTTCGTAAATGTAACCGCTGCCTCGCCCCGTGAGATTCCATACACGATAAATGCCGCCGCCACGATAAACAACACAATACGGATCCACATTCCTTTCTCAGACGTGATAAATTTCTCATCCATTTTACCACCCCTCACCGGACTTCTGCCAGCAGTTCCCCGATAATCTCCTGCCAGCCGTCCTTGCTGTTTGCACCATAATATGCATCCCCAACCTGCCTGCCCTCGCTGTCCACAAAGATCGTGGTCGGCACAACTTGCACCTCTCTTAATATCCCTTTCTGAAGATCCTGGGACGCAACAATGTGCATATAGTCTGCCTGTGTTGCCTCCACGATCTCAAGAGCCGTTTCGTCTCCCGCTTCCGGCACATCTGAGATAAGTCCCACGATCTGCACACCCTGATCTGCATACTCACGCCCCAGTTCTCCAAGATCCGGCATCTCATGAATACAAGGTCCACAAAACGTCCCCCAGATATTGACCATCGTAAGATCCGCTTTTGCAAAAATAGATTCCGTCACGTCCTCCCCACTTAACGTCTGGGTAGTAAACGTTCCAAATACTTTCACATCCGATTGCACATTTTCTGTCTTATTCTCTGTCTTATTCTCCGCTTTATTATTGCCGCCCGCTGAAGTTGAATCCTTCCCCGAGCATCCGGTCAAAAGAAACATTCCTGTCATGGCAATCGTTAATATACCTAATACAAATTTTCTTTTATCCATGATTACACTTCCTTACACACCATGCTTCTTACAAATATCATTCAGACAACATTTGTCACAATACGGCTTCGTCCGAGCCGTACATACATCTCTTCCGTGATACACAAGACGATGACAGAAGTCACTTCCCTCTTCCGGCGGAATGATCTTCCACAATTCCATCTCCACCTTCTTAGGCTCCTTCACATCTTTCACAAGTCCAATCCGATTACACAGACGAATACAGTGCGTATCCGTTACGATCGCCGGTTTCCCAAACACATCACCCATGATAAGATTTGCACTCTTCCTTCCTACACCCGGAAGTTTCAATAGTGCCTGAAAATCATCCGGCACTTTGCCATCATATTCATCCCTTAATATCTTCATACACGCACTGATATCTCTCGCTTTACTTCTTCCCAGCCCACACGGTCTTACGATCGCCTCAATGTCATCTACATCCGCCTCCGCCAGCGCATTGACATCCGGGTACTTCTCATATAGCCCTTCCACAACTACATTTACACGGGCATCCGTGCACTGCGCCGCCAGACGGACACTCACAAGAAGCTTCCATGCATCGTCATAATCCAGCGTACAGCCCGCATCCGGGTATTCCTTCCTTAATCTCTCTATCACCTCAAGAGCCAAGTCCTTTTTCCTCATTCGTCCTCCTTGGGGACGGAGTATTTTTAAATTTACCCCGTCCCAGATTCGATTTACCATGTCCCTTATTCAAAGGACAGGATATTATTCGTGCTTATTATATCACACAATTCTGACAGTATGGAAGTTATTTCGTTTTATGAAACTCATTTACTGAAAAATCAAATATTATCCGACTTAAATTATACCTGTGATATCACGATTTTGAAGGAATATAGAATTGGGGACAGGGTAAATTGAATCTGGGACGGGGTAAATTTAAATTTACCCCGTCCCAGATTCGATTCATTCTTAAACTGATCTTAAGAAATTTTCGATTTGTTTAAGATATTGAACATATTTTGGACATATTTATGCGTTATGCTTTATTACAGATAGTTGAACAAGACATCAACTATCTCCCCCCTCATAAAGTAAGACATCGGTAATACCGATGTACACTTTACTCTCATTCCTTTAGATAACTATAAAAACAACGAAACCCGTTAGCCGAAAGGTTAACGGGTTTTCGCTGTTTTTATGTTTTCCTCGCTATTTTACGATGTCCCATTTTATGATACCACTTGTCATCAAATAATTCCTTTAATAGAATAAATCAGTTTGTGTCAAGTAATCGTTGGCAACTTTTCCATCGTTTTTTCTCAATGATATTCAACCTGTTTTTTTGTACACCAAGCAAACCCTGCCGG
>CAYOSJ010000065.1:0-13209 GCA_964406595.1 uncultured Dorea sp. | reverse complement strand
GCACACCCTTTAAGATCAGCGGTTTGCGGTAAGGTGAATTCTTCCAATCCAGCAGTTTATTCAAGATTAATCGTTCCATAGAGATATCCTTTCACATTTTTATTGGGTTTATTGTGTGTTATAATCACATTTTTATTATATGATAATCGTATGAAAAATACAACTTATATCACAAAATTAGGATTGCTTTTTGTAGTGATGTTTAGTAAAATTAACTCTAGCAACGTAAGTATGATACTGGCAGGAGGAGGTAATATGACAGAAATTACGAAAGTAGCATTGGACGCTATGGGCGGAGACAACGCACCGGCAGAAATTGTAAAAGGCGCAGTCGATGCTGTTGGAAGAGAAAAGGGCGTACATGTCTACCTGGTGGGCCGTGAAGCGGATATTCAGGAAGAACTTGCGAAGTATACTTATGCTAAAGAGAGGATCGAGATTGTAAATGCTACGGAAGTCATCGAGATGGCAGAATCTCCGACACACGCGATCCGCCGTAAGAAAGATTCTTCGATCGTGGTGGGTATGAAGATGGTGAAGGAAGGGAAAGCCGACGCATTTGTGTCTGCAGGAAGTACAGGAGCCGTGCTGGTGGGCGGTCAGGTGCTGGTAGGACGTGTAAAAGGAGTGGACAGAGCTCCGTTAGCGCCTCTCGTACCGACAGCCAGAGGTTTTTCACTGCTGATCGACTGTGGGGCAAATGTAGACGCAAGACCAGCACATCTTGTGCAGTTCGCTAAGATGGGAAGCATCTATATGAAGTACATTATGGGCGTGGAGAATCCCAAAGTCGGCATTGTGAATATCGGTGCGGAGGAAGAGAAGGGGAATGCCCTTGTAAAAGAGACTTTTCCACTTTTGAAGGAAACCCAGGAGATTAACTTTGTCGGCAGCGTAGAGGCAAGGGATATCCCTTATGGAACGGTAGACGTTATTGTATGCGAGGCATTTACGGGAAATGTCATCCTGAAAATGTTCGAGGGCGTGGGAAACGTGCTCATCAGTAAGATCAAGGAAGGACTGGTATCTTCCTTCCGAAGTAAGATCGGGGCGCTTCTTATCAAGCCAGCGCTTAAGTCGGTGGTAAAGTCTTTTGATGCCAGCGAGTATGGCGGTGCGCCGCTTCTTGGACTGAATGGACTGGTAGTAAAGACTCATGGAAGTTCCAGGTCAAAGGAAATCTGTAATACCATATTGCAGTGTGTAACTTTCAAAAATCAGCAGATCAGTGAGAAGATCAGAGAGTGTATTCAAACGGAGACATCCGTTGAATAATAGAAAATATGTCATGCAAAAAGGAGAAATGTTATGGAATTTGAGAAATTGCGTCAGATTATTGTGGATGTATTAAATGTTGATGAGAATGAAATTTATGAGGATGCCAAATTTGTGGATGATCTGGGAGCAGATTCTTTAGATGTATTTCAGATCATCACAGGAATTGAGGAAGTATTCGGGTTGGAAATTGATGATGATGATGCAGAGAAGATTACTACGGTAGGAGATGCTGTAGAACAGATTAAAAATGCTTTAAATAACTAGGCGTGTAAGATACGGAAAAGCCCGTCAGGGCTTTTTCGTTTTGTGAGGTATAGAAATTGAACCGTGATTTAAAAGAACTGGAAAGAAAAATTAAATATGAATTCAAGGATTTCTCTTTGTTTCAGAGAGCCCTGACCCATAGTTCCTACGCAAATGAACATCATCTTTCGAAATATGCCTGCAATGAGCGTCTGGAATTTTTGGGAGATGCGGTGCTGGAACTGGTATCCAGTGAATTTTTGTTTTACGAATACCGGGAGATGCCGGAAGGAAAACTTACCAGGATGAGAGCAAGCATGGTATGTGAGCCGGCATTGGCATTTTGTGCGAGAGAACTGGAATTGGGCGAATATCTTCTTCTTGGCAAAGGAGAGGAGGCAACCGGAGGACGTAAGAGAGAGTCGGTCACATCGGATGCTATGGAGGCGCTCATAGGAGCGATTTACACAGATGGTGGTTTTGCTAATGCAAAAGAGTTTATTCACCGTTTTATTTTAGAAGATATGGAGAATAAAAAACTCTTTTTTGATAGCAAGACTATCCTGCAGGAGATCGTGCAGGGGCATTTTAAAGAACCTGTCACTTATGAACTTGAGAGAGAAGAAGGACCGGACCACGATAAAACTTTCCATGTGGCAGTGTATATCGGGACCGGGCGCTATGCGTCGGGTGCAGGAAGAAGTAAGAAGTCGGCAGAGCAGGAAGCTGCGTATCGCACGATTCTGGAATTGCACAAGAAAAATATAAAGTAGGTGTTATATGTATTTAAAAAGCATAGAAGTGCAGGGATTTAAGTCATTTGCACATAAGATTAAATTTGATTTTCATAACGGAATTACAGGAATCGTAGGACCAAACGGAAGCGGTAAGAGTAATGTTGCAGATGCAGTGCGCTGGGTGCTTGGCGAGCAGCGAGTAAAGCAGCTTCGTGGTGGCAATATGCAGGATGTGATCTTCTCCGGCACGGAAAACAGAAAACCCCTTAGTTATGCATCCGTTGCCATTACGCTTGATAATTCGGATCATCAGCTTGCGATCGATTACGAGGAAGTGACGATCGCGAGAAAGTTGTATCGTTCCGGGGAAAGTGAATATCTGATCAATGGAAGTACCTGCCGCCTGAAGGATGTGAATGAATTATTTTACGATACGGGAATCGGTAAAGAAGGCTATTCTATCATCGGTCAGGGACAGATTGATAAAATCCTGAGCGGAAAGCCGGAAGACAGGCGGGAACTTTTTGACGAGGCTGCCGGGATCGTAAAATTTAAGCGGCGTAAGAACATGTCCGTGAAAAAACTGGAGGAAGAACAGCAGAATCTTCTTCGCGTCAAAGATATACTGGCAGAACTTGAGAAACAGGTAGGGCCACTGGAGCGTCAGGCAGCCAAGGCGAAAGAGTATCTAAAGAAGAAAGATGAATTAAAATTATATGATATCAATATGTTCCTGCTGGAAACTTCTCGCATACAGGAGCAGGTGAAGAGTATCGAGGAGAAAATGGCGCTGACAGTAGAAGAACATGAAGGGGCGAAAGCAAAGTATGCTTCTATGAAGATGGAGTACGAGGCTGTGGAAGATCAGGTAGACAGTATCGACGCATCCATCGAGCATGCGAAAGGTCAGTTGAATGAGACAACCATGCTGAAACAGCAGTTGGAGAACCAGATCGCCCTGTTAAAAGAGCAGATCCACAGCGCACGCATGAATGACGAACATTATGACCAGCGCCTGAAAACAATTCAGACAGAGATCTACGAGCGGGAGAAGAATCTGGATGCGCTTGAAAAAGAGCAGAAAGAAATCCAGAGTGAATTACTCGAACATCAAAAAAAGGAAAGTACAGCAAGGGAAGATCTGATCGCTGTGCAGACAAGAATCGCCACGTTGAGCACACAGATCGAGGAGAGTAAGAATGATATTATGGAACTTCTCGGGAACCGTGCGTCCACAAAGGCGAAGATTCAGAAATATGACACGATGCTGGAGCAGATCCAGGTGCGAAAGAGCCAGTTGTCTCAGAGAACGGTTGAAGTAAAGAGCGACGCGGAACATCAGAATGAACTGAAACGAGGATATGAGAAAGAATTACAGACGATTTCTTCCCGGATCATTGCATTTACCGAGGAAAATGCCGGTTATGAGGAGAAGATCAAGGCACTTCAGGAGACACTTGCAAGTCAGACGGAGAAATTCCGTATCGGGCAGACTGCGTACCATAGAGAACAGTCAAGGCTTGAGTCCCTGAAAAATATCACGGAACGCTATGACGGTTATGGAAACAGTATCCGAAAAGTGATGGATAACCGGGAGCGGGAGAAGGGGCTTTTAGGAGTTGTGGCAGATATCATCAAAGTAGATAAAGCCTATGAGATCGCCATTGAGACAGCCCTTGGAGGCAATATCCAGAATATTGTAACGACAGACGAGGATACGGCAAAGAGAATGATCGCATTCTTAAAGCAGAATAGATTTGGCCGAGCCACATTCCTGCCGCTTACAAGTGTCAGATCTTACGGAGGATTTCACAGGCCGGAGGCATTAAAAGAGGCCGGCGTGATAAATACGGCAGATAAACTTGTGCAAGTGGAGGAAAAGTACAGGGAACTTGCGGCTTCTCTTCTGGGAAGGACGCTGGTGGTGGATCATATCGACCGTGGGATCGTTATTGCAAAGAAATACAATCAGTCGATCCGTATCGTTACACTTGAAGGAGAACTTATTAATCCGGGCGGTTCTATGACCGGCGGAGCCTTCAAGAATTCCAGTAACCTCTTAAGCAGGAGAAGAGAGATCGAGGAATTTGAGAAAACGGTAAAACAGTTAAAACAGGAAATGGATGAACTGGAGTCCCAGTCTGATGCATTGCGGAAAGAGCGCGCCGGATATTATGAAAAAATCGAACAGGTAAAAGTAGAATTACAGAAGGCTTATGTGGTGCAAAATACGGCGAAGATGAATCTTGATCAGACAGAAGCCAGAGCACAGGCAGCCAGAAGCACACTTGAAGAGATCCGGCAGGAGTTGAAAGAACTTGACCGGCAGATCACCGATATTTCGGATAATCAGGAGTCTATCAATGTAGAACTTGATACTTCCGAGCAACTGGAAGTTGAGTTAAATGAGAAGACGAAAGAGGCGCAGGTAAAACTGGATCAGGAGCGGGAAACCGAGAGCAGAAAGCAGAAAGTAGCCGAAGAGATCCATCTTGTGTGTGCAAATCTGGAGCAGAAATATGATTTTTCTACAGAAAATGTAAACCGTATCCGCGACGAGGTGGCGAAGTTCCATGAGGAGTTAGAGTCACTGGAGGAGAGTAAAGGCGGCATGTCCAAAGAGATTCAGGAAAAGGAGACGCAGATCCTGGAACTTAAGGAGACGATCGAAAACTCCAGAGAACTCTTTACAGAGATTCAGGCAGAGATTGAAAAGTTCAAGAAAGAACGAGAAGAGCTGAATCAGAAGCATAAGGTATTTCTTCAGAAACGGGAGGATCTGTCTCGTCATATTGCAGAACTTGATAAGGAGATCTTTCGTCTGGAAAGTCAGAAGAGTAACTATGAAGAGGCTTCTGACAAGCAGATCAATTATATGTGGGAAGAGTACGAACTTACTTATAACCATGCGTTAGAACTTCGCAATGAGAACCTGACGGATCTTGTGAAGATGAAGAAACGGATCCAGGAGTTAAAGGGAGAGATCCGTGGACTTGGAGATGTCAATGTCAATGCGATCGAAGATTTCAAGAACTTATCGGAACGTTACGAATTTTTGAAAGACCAGCATGACGACCTGATCGAGGCAGAGGCGACACTTCTGCAGATCATCGAGGAACTTGATAATGCCATGCGAAAACAGTTCCAGGAACAGTTTGGCAGGATTGCTTCTGAATTTGATGCTGTATTTAAAGAACTCTTCGGTGGGGGAAAAGGTACGTTGGAACTTATGGAGGACGAAGATATTCTGGAGGCAGGCATCCGTATCATTGCACAGCCGCCGGGAAAGAAACTGCAGAATATGATGCAGTTATCAGGTGGAGAGAAAGCACTGACGGCGATCGCACTTCTTTTTGCAATCCAGAACTTAAAACCGTCGCCATTCTGCCTGCTTGATGAGATCGAGGCAGCGCTTGATGATAATAATGTCGTACGTTTTGCAAAATATCTACATAAACTGACAAAGAATACGCAGTTTATTGTTATTACACACAGAAGAGGAACTATGACGGCGGCGGACAGACTGTATGGTATCACAATGCAGGAAAAGGGGGTATCAGCCCTTGTGTCTGTAAGCCTTCTGGAAGACGAACTGGAACAGTAAGAATAGGAGAGTGGGAGATGGCAGAGGAGAATAAAGGCTTCTGGGGAAGACTGGTATCGGGGTTAAGTAAGACGAGAGATAATTTTGTGTCGGGTATGGACAGCATCTTTGGCGGATTTTCGCATATTGATGATGATTTTTATGAAGAACTGGAAGAAGTTCTGATCATGGGGGATCTGGGCGTGCAGGCGACTTATGATATCCTTGACGACTTGAAAGCAAAGGTGAAGGAGCGCCATATCAAAGAACCGGCAGAGTGCCGGCAGATACTGATTGACAGTATTAAAGAACAGATGGATGTAGGCGAGACTGCTTACGAGTTTGAAGAAAAGCAGTCTGTCGTTATGGTGATCGGAGTCAATGGAGTGGGAAAGACGACGACCATTGGAAAGTTGGCAGGGAAACTGCGCAGTCAGAATAAGAAGGTTGTTCTTGCGGCTGCAGACACTTTCCGGGCGGCGGCAGGAGAGCAGCTTCGTGAATGGGCAAATCGTGCACAGGCAGAGTTGATCGGAGGACAGGAGGGTTCTGATCCGGCTTCCGTAGTCTACGACGCAGTAGCGGCTGCCAAAGCGAGACATGCAGATGTTCTTTTGTGTGATACGGCGGGGCGTCTTCATAACAAGAAGAATCTGATGGAAGAGCTGAAGAAGATGAATCGTATCATTGACAGAGAATATCCGGAGGCATTCCGTGAGACATTAGTAGTCCTTGATGCTACTACTGGGCAGAATGCACTGCAACAGGCAAAGGAATTTAATGAGGTTGCAGATATTACGGGGATCGTCCTTACGAAGATGGACGGAACAGCCAAAGGAGGGATCGCGGTGGCGATCCAGGCGGAACTGGGTATTCCGGTGAAGTATATCGGCGTGGGCGAGACCATTGACGATCTGCAGAAGTTTGATGCGGATACCTTTGTAAATGCATTATTCGTGACGGAGAAGGAGGAAGAGATGTGTTAACATTAGATAAATTTGAACAGGCAAGTGAACTTGTAAAAAAAGTAACATTACCGACAAAATTAGTATACAGCGAATCGTTCAGTCAGCAGACCGGGGGACGTATCTATCTGAAACCGGAGAATATGCAGTATACAGGCGCTTACAAAGTGCGTGGCGCTTATTATAAGATCAGTACGTTGACAGAAGAGGAAAGAAAGAAAGGACTGATCACGGCATCTGCGGGCAACCATGCGCAGGGCGTGGCTTACGCAGCACAAAAATTCGGATGCAAGGCTACGATCGTTATGCCGACAGTGACACCGCTTATTAAAGTAAACCGTACAAAAGGTTACGGAGCAGAGGTGCTCCTTCACGGAGATGTATACGATGATGCATGTGCTTATGCGCTGGAACTGGCAGAAAAGAACGGATATACATTTGTACATCCCTTTGATGATCTTGACGTGGTGACAGGTCAGGGGAGCATCGCTATGGAGATCGTGCAGGAACTTCCGACTGTGGATTATATCCTGGTTCCGATCGGCGGCGGTGGATTAAGTACCGGAGTGGCAACACTGGCGAAGATGCTGAATCCGAAAATTAAAGTGATCGGCGTGGAGCCTAAGAATGCGGCAAGTATGACGGCGGCATTCCAGGCAGGAGAGCCGGTGGCGCTTGACAGTGCAGATACCATAGCTGATGGTACAGCGGTGAAAAAAGTAGGAGAAAAGATCTTCCCTTATGCAAAAGAAAACATCGATGATATCCTTCTGGTAGAAGATGATGAACTGATCGGAGTATTTCTTGACTTGGTAGAAAACCACAAGATGGTAGTGGAAAATTCCGGGCTCCTTACAGTAGCTGCCTTAAAACAACTTGACCTTCAGGGAAAGAAAGCAGTAGCCGTTTTAAGCGGTGGTAATATGGATGTCATCACAATGTCTTCTGTGGTACAGCATGGGCTGATCCAGAGAGACCGTATCTTCTCCGTGTCCGTATTAATGCCGGATAAAGCCGGAGAACTGGTACGCGTGGCAAGCCTTATCGCAGAACAGAAAGGAAATGTGATCAAACTGGACCACAATCAGTTTGTCAGTACGAACCGTAACGCGGCAGTGGAACTTCGTATTACGATCGAAGCATTCGGCACAGAACATAAGAACAATATCTTACAGGCGCTGGAAGAAGGCGGGTTCAGGCCGAGGGAGATCGGAGCGAAGCTTTACTAATAAAAGTTATTTTATTCTGCGAGCAATGCAGCCCCTATGGCTCCTGCATATCTTGCAAGTGATGTGCTTTTTACCGGTGCATCTAAGGAAAGAGACAGTCTTTCTATGAAATATTCATCTTCACAAAGTCCCCCGGTTAGATAGTAAGTATCTCCGGGGACTTGTGCTGTCAGGGAGCATACTTTTTTAACAACGGATTCGATGACGCCAAATGCGATATCTTCTCTTGGTGTTCCTTTTCCGATCAGGCTGATGACTTCTGATTCAGCGAATACGGTACACATGGAACTGATGGTGATCGGCTGTCCTTTTCTTGCAAGATCGGAAAGTTCACTTTGAGTAAGACCGAGCCGGTTTGTCATGATCTCCAGAAATTTACCTGTTCCTGCCGAGCATTTATCATTCATGATAAATTTCATGACACGCCCGTTTTTCAATGCAATGGCTTTTGTATCCTGACCGCCGACGTCAATGACTGTGCCGTTTTCATGAAATAGAAAATCAGCGCCTTTCCCATGGCAGGTGATCTCTGTAACGGTGTTGTCTGCATAAGGGACACTGATACGGCCATAGCCGGTAGCAACGTACGTGGCATTGCCTGTGTGGATTCCCTGCTTTTCTAATTCTTCATATATTTTATCAGCAGTCTCCCGACTGTTAAATCCGGTATTTAATAAAAGTACTTTGACTACTTCTTTATTTTCAATTACGGCGACTTTTGTCGCACTGGAACCGATATCTATGCCTACCTGATACATATAAAATCCTCCTGAAATTATCGTTTGTTGATTGTATTTATAATAAGAATTATATAGATAAACAAGAAAGAAGTCTAATAGGAAATAACTATCTGAAGGCATTTATAGAATCCATCTATAAGATAGATGAAGAAATCAATTTGACCGGTGATTTTAACAATAGTATGATAAATATCATAGAATTAATATATCGTGCGATGGAAGGATGGAAGAATTATGAGTACGTTAGAATTACCAAAATCTTTTGATGATTTTGTAGACGCAAGAAAAGCGGGATTTCTTCATGTGAAGGAGTATGTTGAAAATGGAGGGCACCTGGTAGGTATGTTTTGTTCCTATTCGCCACTTGAACTTTTTGATGCTGCGGGAATCTCGGTAGTCGGGCTTTGTGGTACAAGCAATGAACCGATCGCGGATGCAGAGAAGGTGCTTCCGAAAAACTTATGTCCGCTTATCAAATCAAGTTATGGTTTTGCTTATACAGATAAATGTCCATATACATATTTCTGTGATTTTATTGTCGGTGAGACCACCTGTGACGGAAAGAAAAAGATGTTTGAACTTCTTAATGATATCAAGGAGACGTATGTATTGCATCTTCCCCAGAGCCAGAAGAGAGAGTATGCAAAAGACATCTGGTATCAGGAAGTGAAACTTTTAAAAGAATATATTGAAAAGAGATATGACATTGAGATTACAGATGAAAAGTTAAGAGAAGCAGCACACAAAAGAAATGAACTCAGAAAATCTCAGTTAGAATTATACAAACTCCAGGGAGCAGTGCCGCCTGTTATGAAAGCATCTGAAGTAATGTCTACACTTGCACAGGGATTATTTGCATTTGGACCGGAAGCGCAGAAAGCAAGTTTCGATGCGAAGATCAAGTCTGCAAAAGAAGCATACGAAGCAGGTGAAAGACCGGTTTCTGAGAAAGCAAAACGAATTCTTCTTACAGGCTGCCCGTCGACAGGTGTCATTCAGAAGGTAGGTATGACGATCGAAAATAATGGCGGTGTTATCGTCTGCCTTGATGACTGCAGTGGAGAACGTACCACAAAAATGATGGTAGATGAGAATGCAGACGATATCTTGAGAGCGATTTCTGACCGTTATCTCGAGATTCATTGTTCGGTCATGACGACAAATGAAGGCCGTATCGAAAATACAAAAGCAATGTGTGAGAAGTATAAGGCTGACGGAGTCGTAGAAATGGTTCTTCAGGCATGTCATACATTTAATGTCGAGTCCACGCTGATGCAGAAGATGTGTGATGATGAAGGGATCCCGTATATGAAATTAGAAACAGATTATTCAACGACAGACAGTGGTCAGATCGAGACACGACTTGCTGCATTCATAGAAATGTTGTAATAGAATAGAATCTTACAGACCTGATGCCTCTGTTCCTCTCTTAACCGAGAGGAACGGGGGTGTTTTTTTCGTTAAAATTTTGTCTTGACACGAATTGTATTATTGTATACAATTATACAAAATGAGAAATCACATATATAAAAGATATACCTTACGGTGTAGAAGGAGAGAGAGTAATGATTGACAGAAAAGTATATATGAACGAACATTCGAATCTGCTGCAGTTAGAAGAGCACATGTATCCGTTGGTAGATGTGGAGTCACCGAACGTGTTTTACAATCTGTTTCGTTATGATGAGATACCAAAGATCGCATTTAATGATCGTATCGTACCCCATAAGATGCCTGATGAGATCTGGATCACGGATACGACGTTTCGCGACGGACAGCAGTCCAGAGCGCCTTACAGTACGGAGCAGATCGTGAAGTTATATGAATATTTTCACAGACTGGGCGGGCCAAAGGGTAAGATCCGTCAGAGTGAATTTTTCCTTTACAGCAAAAAAGACAGGGATGCAGTATACAAATGTATGGAAAAAGGCTATCAGTTCCCGGAGGTCACAAGTTGGATCCGTGCCAGTAAGAAAGACTTTGAACTTGTGAAAGATATCGGGATGAAAGAGACGGGAATTCTCGTAAGCTGTTCCGATTATCACATTTTCTACAAATTAAAAATGACGAGAAAGCAGTGTATGGAGCATTATCTGTCGATCGTCCGGGAATGTCTGGAGACAGGAGTGAGTCCAAGATGTCATCTGGAGGATATTACGAGATCGGATATTTACGGTTTTGTTATTCCATTTTGCCTGGAACTGATGAAGTTGAAAAATGAGTATGGAATTCCGGTAAAGATCCGTGTCTGTGATACGATGGGATTCGGAGTGAACTATCCGGGCGCGGTCATTCCACGTTCTATTCCGGGCATCATCTACGGACTTCAGGTTCATGCAGGCGTACCGAGCGAATTGATCGAGTTCCACGGGCACAATGATTTCTATAAAGCAGTCAGCAATTCAACCACTGCATGGCTCTACGGCGCCTGTGGCGTGAACTGTTCTTTGTTTGGCATCGGGGAGCGCACCGGCAATACGCCACTGGAGGCAATGGTATTTGAGTATGCACAGCTTCGGGGAACGCTGGATGGCATGGATACAACGGTGATCACAGAACTGGCTGAGTATTATGAGAAAGAGATCGGAGATACGATCCCGGTCCAGACGCCATTTGTCGGCAAGAATTTTAATGTGACACGGGCAGGGATCCATGCAGACGGACTGCTGAAAAATGAAGAGATCTACAATGTATTTGATACGGAGAAATTTCTGAACAGACCGCCCCTTGTAGCAGTATCCAATACTTCCGGGCTGGCAGGGATCGCCCACTGGATCAATACGTATTTTCATCTGACAGATGAAAAACAGGTAGATAAGAATACCGAACTTGTAGGCATGGTAAAGAAATGGGTGGACGAAGAATATGAGGGCGGACGTGTGACAGTCCTCACGGATGAGGAACTTCTGAAAGTGATCCATGACTGTTGTGAGACTCTTGGGGTTACACTGGTATCATAAATGTGTCTGAATAGAAAGAAAAAGAGAGGTTGCATGAAATGGAGGTATATGAAGACCATTCCTTAAGGGGAAAGGTATTTGCAAAACTGCGGGAAGATATATTGTCAGGCGTATATAAAGAACATGATGAACTCCGGGAGGTTGTTCTTGGGGAGGAACTTGGAGTCAGCCGCACTCCCGTAAGAGAGGCATTAAGGCAGTTGGAACTGGAAGGGCTTGTAAAGATCGTACCCAATAAAGGAGCGTATGTGACAGGGATCAGTCCCAAAGATGTGAAGGATATCTATAAGATCCGTTCGATGCTGGAAGGGCTGTGTGTCAGATGGGCGACGGAGCATATTACAGAAGCGCAGATGACGGAACTGGAAGAAGTGGTTCTTCTCTCGGAATTTTACATGAAGAAGAAGCCGGAGGAGCGGGCAGAGCAGATCTCTTCCCTTGACGGAAAATTTCACCAGATCCTTTATGAAGCGTCTGATAGCCGGATCCTGGAGCACGTATTATCCGATTTTCACAAATATGTAAAGATGGCAAGAACCATTTCCGTAGGATCTAAAGAGCGGGCGGAGAAGTCTATCGAAGAGCATAAGGAGATCCTGGAGGCGATCAGAAAACGGGACGCAGTTCTGGCAGAGAGGCTGTCAAATCAGCATGTGATGCATGTGATGGAAAATCTTCATATTGAAGAGTCGTAAGTGAAAGAGTTATAATCATAGATGTCTGAAACGATAACAAAATAAGGAAATGTCAGCAGGAGGAAGAAATGTATGGCGAAGATTAAGATGACAACGCCCATCGTAGAGATGGATGGAGATGAAATGACAAGGATACTCTGGAAGATGATCAAAGAACATCTGTTAGAGCCGTTTGTAGAATTGAATACAGAGTATTATGACCTTGGGCTTGAGCACCGGAATGAGACAGATGATCAGGTGACGATAGATTCTGCAAATGCTACGAAGAAATACAAAGTTGCCGTAAAATGTGCGACGATCACTCCGAATGCCGCCCGCATGGAGGAGTATGACCTGAAAGAGATGTGGAAGAGCCCCAATGGAACGATTCGCGCGATCCTGGACGGAACTGTATTTCGTGCACCGATCGTGGTGAAAGGGATCGAGCCTTGTGTGAAGAACTGGAAGAAACCGATTACAATCGCAAGACATGCGTACGGGGATGTCTATAAGAATACAGAGATGAAGATCCCGGGTGCAGGCAAGGTAGAACTGGTCTATACTGCTGAGGATGGAACAGAGACGAGAGAACTGATCCATAACTATACAGGCGCAGGAGTGGCGCAGGGTATGCATAATCTGAACAGTTCTATCGAGAGTTTTGCAAGAAGTTGTTTTAATTATGCGCTTGATACGAAACAGGATCTGTGGTTTGCAACCAAAGACACCATTTCCAAGAAGTATGACCATACTTTTAAAGATATCTTCCAGGAGATCTATGACGCAGAATATAAAGAGAA
>CAYOSJ010000064.1:5625-13307 GCA_964406595.1 uncultured Dorea sp. | reverse complement strand
GAAGATTTCCTAAAAGAATGGAGCATCCATATATGGCTGCTCCATCTTTTTCTACAGAATAAGGCGTGTGAAAACACACGCCCTATTCCATCAGGGTTTCTATATTAAAAGATTAAACTGCTCTCGTATATTTCCTGAGCCATTCTTTTTCCTCATCATTCAGATATGGGGAAACCTTTTCATATACCGTCTTATGGTAGTCATTTAACTGCGCCTTTGTTTCTTCCGGAAGCATTTCCACTTTGATCGCATCAAGATCCATCGGGATATAGGTAATCGCCTCAAAATGCATAAACTGTCCGTACTCATTGACTTCTCCCTTCTGCACCAGAAGTTCATTCTCCAGACGGATTCCATGAGAACCTTCAATATAGATTCCCGGCTCATCTGTAAGAATCATGCCTTCTTCCAGAACTGCAGTTTCACCCGGACGGTATTTCCAGCGGAAGCCTGCCGGACCCTCGTGAATACTTAAAAGATAACCGACTCCATGTCCGGTTCCGCATTTGTAGTCCAGTCCTCTGTCCCACATCGGTTTTCTTGCCATAAGATCCAGATTCAAACCAGTACAGCCATACAGGAATTTTGCATTCGCAAGTCCCAGATTTCCCATAACTGTCAGCGTAAAATGCTCTTTTATATTGTCAGGAATCTCACCGATCGCATACGTTCTTGTGATATCCGTAGAACCTTCATAGAAGCCTGCACCTGTATCTGTAAGGAACACACTTCCCTCTTTCAGTTCCACATCTGTCTCCGGTGAAGATGTATAGTGCATCAGTGCACAGTGCTCTCCATAAGCAGAGATCGCATCAAAACTCGGACGGATAAAGTTACCCATTTCCTCGCGAAATTCATCTAATTTTTCAGCCGCGCTCATCTCTGTAATCTTCATCTTTCCAACATTTTCTTTTATCCACTTCATGAATCTTACATGAGCTACGCTGTCCTTAATCTGTGCCTGGCGTATATTTTTAATCTCTACCGGATTCTTAATTGCTTTGAACAATACTTCCGGGTTACGTTCCTCTACCTTCTTCACACTATCTGGAATATTGCTGTAAAGGGCATAATTAAGTCTTGCCGGATCCACAAGAACAGATTCTCCGTCCGCAATCTTCTTCACGTCCTCATAGACGTCATTATATGGGTGCAGCAATACATGATCTTTTGCAAAAGCCTCTTTCATCTCAGCGCTCACTTTTGCCTCGTTGATGTATAAATGCATCTCATTCATTGTAATGATTGCATAAGATAATACAATCGGGAAGAACTCGATATCATTGCCTCTCATATTTAATACCCAGCAGATGTCGTCAAGAGATGTCAGCACATGTACGGTTGCACCGCTGTTTTTCATATATTCACGGATTCTTGTAAGTTTGCTTTCTGTTGTCTCTCCTGCATACTTCTGCTCCAGAATCCATGCCGGCTCCTCAGATAATGCCGGACGATCCTCCCAGATCGCGTCGATCAGATCATAAGCATAGATGATTTTTCCGTTCTTATCTGCCACGATCTTCTCATAGTCAAGTCCATCGCCCATTGCCACAACACGCCCGTCAAAACCAAGCACACCGCCTTCTTTTAAAGCAGTTTTCAGATATTCTGTAATGGTCGGAACTCCCGGCTCTGCCATCTTCATCATCTCAACCGTTGTTCCCTCAAGTTGCTTTGCCGCCTGGATAAAATATCTTCCGTCTACCCACAATTTCGCTTCCTCTAAGGTAATCACTGCTGTTCCGGCAGAGCCAGAGAAATTTGTAATAAATTTTCTTGCTTTAAAATACTCTCCTACATACTCTGTCTGGTGGAAATCTGCTGTCGGAACGATATAAACGTCGATTCCCTTTTCTTTCATCTGCTCACGCAGTTTTAAAAGCCTTTCCTTTATACTCATTTTTTGTCAACTCCTTCTCCAATGACACCCTCCGCCTGTCCGCGGAGGGTAATCTGATCGGTTAATCTTCTACCAATTTAGATAATCTCTTGTCTAATACAAACAAGATAATTGCCGAAACAGCCGCGATCACTGCGATCACGATACATACGCTTGTAAATTTGAAACCACCTTCAAATGTTGCCCCGTACAAAGGTCCGTAACATAAGGAAGAGATAAATGTTGCGATTCCCCATACTGCCATCATCGTTGATAAGTAACGGCTCGGCGCATATTTACTGATAAACGCATGTCCAAGCGGTGAGAAGAACATCTCTCCTAATGTTAAGATAAAGGCAAACAGGAACAGCCATACGACACTGATTTTTCCACCGCCGCGCATAACATCTAAGAAAGCAAAGAACAAGTAAGATACGCCAATGATTCCGATACCAATACCTGTCTTGCGGAACAGACTCATATCACCCTGTGGTCTTTCAGAAAGTTTCACCCAAAGCGTCGCCATAATAGGTCCAAGAATTACGCACCATAAAGAATTGGACGCGTCAAACCATGTGCTGGGAACTTCATATCCTGCAACAACCCAGTTCATGTGCTCTGACCAGTAGTAATATACCGGCAGATAAGCAAGGTTCCAGAAGATCCAGAAGATAATGGAGAATCCGGATACAAGGAAGATCGCTCCCATACGTTTCTTCTCAACAATAGAAAGGGGTTCTTTCTTTTGCGCTTTCTGCTCTGCTGTCTTCTTCTTATCCCACTCTTTTTCCTCTGCTGTTTTCTCAAGTTTGAATGGTTTCTTTCCAACGTCTCCCATGAATCTCCAGCCCCATGTGAACCACGCTGCTCCAAGCCACATAGAAAGCGCCGCTAATTTAAAACATGGAGAGAATCCAAGTACGCCGTCTACTGCGAATACGTCTTTGTAGAGGATACCGACCGCAAATGTTCCGATGAACGCACCGGTATTTACCAATGTATAACGGATGGAAAATGCAGAGTCGATCTGCTCTTTATCTGTAATGATACGTCCGATCATGGCTCCATTTTTGAAAAGTCCAAGTCCTGCGCTCACACAGAGAATCATCACATAGACAAGCCCCGGTCCTTTTGCAAGAGAGCCTACGAAATATCCGATACCTACGATCACCATACCGATCGGGGTTGTATATCGTCCTCCAATCCATCTGTCGGCTACCACACCACCAACCAAAGGTCCAAGATACGCAAATGCCGTCAGAAGTGACTGCATCGTCGCTCCCTGAGTTTTAGAAAGACCAAGTCCTCCCTCTGCCACTGTTGCTACTACGAAGATCAGGATCAATGAACGTCCGAGATAGTACGCCAGACGCTCAAAAATCTCTGTACATCCACAGATCCAAAATCCCTTTGGATATCCTTTTTTTGTTTTTGTTCCCACTGTTTCATTTCCTTTCTTTTCTTATTATTTTTAGTAATGTATATATCACAGTCCCATCAGGCAAAACCGTAATATTTTGATGATTTAGCGCATATCTGCAAGAAATGCTTTATACGCTTTGTATGTTTCATAGAGATCCGCTTTGCTGACCACTTCCCATGGCGCATGCATGGACAATACTGCAACACCGCTGTCGATAACCTCCATACCGTAATTTGCCATAATATATGCGATTGTTCCGCCGCCGCCAAGATCGATTCTTCCCATCTCTGCAGTCTGGAATCCGACATTGTTATCATCAAACACTTTGCGTACCTTTGCGATATATTCTGCATTAGCATCGCTGGCAGCAACCTTTCCTTTGCTTCCCGTATACTTATTCAGCACGATTCCACGTCCGAAGTATGCAGAATTTTTCTTCTCAAATGAACTTGCATACAATGGATCAAAGGCTGCACTTACATCAGAAGATAACATGCAGGAATTCTGAAGCGCGCGTCTTGTCTTAAGCACAGATTCTCCCTCTGCGAGCGCAACGATCTCTGCCACCGCATTTTCAAAGAAACGAGAATGCATACCGGTTGCACCATTACTGCTGACTTCTTCTTTATCAACTAAAATGCAGCAGGTTGTACGCTCCGGCATCTCTGTTTCAAGCATTGCGAACAATGACGGGAATGCGCACACTCTGTCATCATGTCCATAACCAAGAATCATACTTCTGTCTAATCCGCAGTCTCTTGCCGGACCCGCCGGTACGATCTCAAGTTCTGCAGAGAGGAAATCTTCTTCCTCTACACCGTACTCGTCTTTCAGATAAGCGATCACCATATTTTTCACAGATTCTTTTGCTTCTTTCTCTTCCTCAGAATCTCCGAGTGCAGGCTTGCTTCCAATCAGAAGGTCAAGTCCCTCTCCCTCAATGACAACAGATGCTTTCTTTTCAAGTTGTTCCTGGGAAATGTGGATCAAAAGATCAGAAATTACGAATACCGGGTCATCTGCCTTCTCTCCGATCGTAATCTCCTGTACGGTTCCATCTTTCTTCGCAAATACGCCATGCAGCGCCAACGGGATCGCCACCCACTGATATTTCTTGATACCGCCATAGTAGTGTGTATCAAGATATGCCAGTTCGGCTTCCTCGTATAATGGATTCTGCTTTACATCAAGTCTTGGAGAATCCACATGTGCTCCCAAAATGTTCATACCTTTTTCTAAAGGCTCTTTACCGATCTGGAATAACACGATTGTCTTACCCATATACTCTGCATAAACCTTGTCACCGGCTTTTAACGGTGTTCCATTTTCTACTAACTTACTCAATTCCTGATAGCCATGTTCTTCTGCCATCTTACGTGTGAGGCTCACACACTCTCTCTCAGTCTTTCCTGCGTCCAGACACTGTCTGTAACGTACGCTGAGTTTTTCCAGTGCCTCTAACTGTTCTGGAGAGTAGTCTTTCCACACATTCTTTCGTTCCATGTTTTTATTCCTCCTTCAAATCTTATGTTCCTATCATACACTTGATTATATGTTATACTTCTGACGCCACAACTTCCAATATAGAATACTTATAAAAATATAAGAAAAAATTATTCAAAAATAAGATATCTCCTTTTACGGACATATCTCATCTTCCTGACCCTATGCCTGAATCTCTTCTTGAAGCCTCTTTATAAAACTCAGCACGTCCATTTTATTGGAACTTAAGCAGTAATACGCACGAAGTTCACATTTTTTATCATAACCGGAAAGTTCCCGTATCTCTCCACTTTCATCACAGGAATAGTATTCGCTGTCAACAAACACGCAGCCATCGTTAAACTCTACTTTCAGATTGATCGTATCAATATTGCCTGCATAAACAAAGGAACATTCTTCCTGCAGATATTTCTCCGCTTCTTTCTGATTACTGCAATGATATTGGTCCGTATAATATATAATATGACCTTTCAGGTCATCAAGCGTAACTGTTCCGGCAGGAATCGTCGTCTGTTTTGCCACGCACACTTCCAGTTTCTGGCGGCTCAGAGGAACACTGACCATACCGGACAAGCCATTTAGATGCTCCGAATCATAACTCACAAAAAGATCCACATCTTTATTTTCAAACATCTTCGCCGCTGATTCACAATCCAACTTGCTAAACAAAAAATCTCTGTCCGGAAAAGAACCTTCGTACACTGCCTCCACTTTCTGCCACATTTTCTTATTGATCGAACTGTCTACGCCGATTCTGACCCTTGTCTGGCTTCTCAGATGTTCTGCCTCTTTTATCATCAGTCGTTCTACTTCCAGCATTTCCTTGGCTCTACGGTAGACAATCTCGCCAAGTTCCGTAGGGTACACCTTCCCTTTCTCCCTGTGCAAAAGTTTCCCTCCCATCATCTTTTCCAGAGACGAGATATTCTGACTGATTGCGGTCTGTGAAACATAGTTTATGTTTCCTGCCAGCGTAAAACTCTGATTTTCAATCACATCTACAAAATACTTGTACTTCCATATACTGCTCATAGAATTCCTCCCTTTCATGACTTTTCTGTCCAGCAGGCAGATAATAATTTCACCGCTTCTCGAATCTGTTCTTCTGTAAGATTCGCATAGCCTAAGATAATAGTCGATTCCACCGTATTTAATGGTTTCTGTATATAATAGTCCGACAAACCGTACACGCGTACACCACATGCTTTCGCCTGTGAGATTAATTCTTCTTCGTTCTTCCCATTATGAAAGGTCAGAAGAAGATGTACTCCCGCCTGCTCTCCTGAGATACTGCAACAGTTCATCAATGGTTTCAAAGTTTCCATAAGTGTATCGTGACGATTCTTATACATCGCACGCATTTTATTCAAATGACGCTCAAAATGTCCTTCCTCCATAAATCGTCTTACAATCAATTGATCCACCTTTGATACCGTAGAACTGACAAAACGACTCTTCTCACTATACTCAGCCAGCAGCGCCTGTGGCAATATCATATAACTCAATCGGAGCGCCGGAGCAATGGATCTTGAAAATGTTCCAAGATAAATCACTTTATCCTGATTGTCATAACCTTTCAGCGCCGGGATCGGTTTTCCCTTATATCTGAATTCACTGTCGTAATCATCCTCGATGATATAACGTTCTTCCGCTTCTCCAGCCCACTTCAGAAGTTCCGCCCGCCGTTTCATCGGCATGACGATTCCCGTCGGATATTGATGGGACGGCGTTACATAGGCGATTTCCGCCGCCGACCTTATAAGTTCTTTGACCGACATGCCATTCCTGTCCATCGGAACTGGCACCGTCTCATAACCCAGCCCCCACAGCATGCGATATGCCTGCTTGTAAGTCGGATCCTCAAAGGCAATTCTCTTTTTCTTGCCTAATATCATGGATAAAAGCATGAGAAGATAATCACTTCCCGCTCCTACGATCACCTGCTCAGGTATGCAGTCCACACCGCGCGCCTGATAAAGATAATTGCAGATAACCGCACGAAATTCATACTCTCCCTTGGAATCCCCGGCACGAAATAACTCCGTCCTATCGTCACTTAAGATTTCTTTGGATAATTTCCTCCATGTATTGTAAGGAAAACTCTTCAAATCTACACCATTCTGCGTAAAATCATACAAATACTCCGATACAGTTTCCTTTTTACGCGGCACTTCCCTCCTCTTCGGTTTTATATGATACAGTTCCTCGATCTGCGTCACAAAAAAACCTTTCCACGGCTCCGACTCAATATATCCCTCGGACAATAACTGCTCGTAAGCCAATTCCACCGTACTGCGGCTCACCTCCAGATGTTTCGCAAGAGCGCGGGTGGAGGGTAGTTTCTCTCCATAGGGAATCTTCCCACTTTGAATATCACCTTTAATGTATTGATATATCTGCTCGTACAATGGCATCTTTATGTTGCTTTTTAAGTTTATTGTCAACTCATTCATATCTTTCTCCAATTTGGGACACGGTAAAATCAATCTGGGACGGGGTAAAATTAATTTTACCCCGTCCCAGATTACATTACTTCGGCAATTTAAATGAACTCTTCAAAGATACAATCCGGTTAAATACTAAATTTTCTGGTGTAGAGTCTTTCGCATCAATACAGAAATATCCGTTTCTTACGAACTGGAAACTGTCATACGCTTTCGCATCTCCGAAATGATCCTCTACGTAACAATTCTTACGAATTTCCAATGAGTTCGGATTCAGGTTCATGGAACCGTCCTCTTCATTGTATACACCTTTTTCTTCATCAATAAGATTCTCATACAGCCTGACTTCTGCCTGTTTTGCATAAGGTGCCGCCACCCAGTGGATGGTTCCTTTTACTTTACGTCCTGTGAAACCGCTTCCGCTCTTTGTCTC
>CAYOSJ010000064.1:0-5525 GCA_964406595.1 uncultured Dorea sp. | reverse complement strand
GCCTCTAACCACTCCATCTCGCCTTCCGGATAGTTGTCGATCACCAGCTTGACCGGATCCAGGATCGCCATCATCCGGGATCTCTTCAATTTCAGATCCTCGCGGATACAATATTCAAGCATCGCATAATCCACAGAACCCTGTGCTTTGGAAACACCACATAAGTCTACGAACATTTTCAGGGACTCCGGTGTAAATCCTCTTCTTCTAAGCGCTGCGATCGATACAAGGCGCGGGTCGTCCCAGCCGTCCACAACGCCGTCCTGCACCAGTTTTTTAATATATCGTTTTCCTGTCACCACATTTGTCAGGTACAGTTTTGCAAACTCGATCTGACGCGGCGCCGGGTCAAATTCGCACTCTCTTACCACCCAGTCATAAAGCGGTCTGTGATCCTCAAACTCCAGTGTACAGATAGAATGGGTGATCTTCTCCACCGCATCTTCGATCGGATGTGCAAAATCATACATCGGGTAAATGCACCATTTATCACCCGTATTATGATGCGTCATGTGTGCCACGCGGTAGATCACCGGATCACGCATATTGATGTTCGGCGACGTCATATCGATCTTCGCACGGAGCACCTTCTCTCCGTCCTTGTACTCACCATTCTTCATTGCCTCAAATAATGCGAGATTCTCCTCTACAGAACGGTCACGGTACGGACTGTTCTTTCCGGGCTCTTTCAAGGTTCCGCGGTATGCACGGATCTCTTCCGCACTCAGGTCACAGACAAATGCTTTTCCCTTTTTGATCAGTTTCACTGCACACGCATACATCACGTCAAAATAATCAGATGCAAAATACAGATGGTCCTTATAATCTGCGCCAAGCCATGCCACATCTTCCTTAATAGATTCTACGAACTCCATATCCTCCTTCGTTGGATTCGTATCGTCGAATCTCAAATGGAATGTCCCGTTATACTTCTTCGCCAGTCCATAATTCAAAAGAATAGACTTGGCATGTCCGATATGAAGATAACCATTGGGCTCTGGGGGAAATCTGGTACATACCTCACTATACACACCTTCTGCCAGATCCTTATCTATCTCCTGCTCAATAAAATTTTTAGAAATCACTTCTTCTCCCACATCGGTTCCTCCTCTTTCTTTTCCAAAAAGACTTTCGAGATTCCCCCGAAAGTCCTTTCTGTCAAGCTGCCTAGCGGACTTGAACCGCCGACCTCCGCCTTACCAAGGCGACGCTCTACCGACTGAGCCAAGGCAGCACTTATATAACGTTAATAATATACACTAGAAAACGCCTGTTTGTCAATCCTATTTCGTCCAAATTCCCGACTTTTCCTCCTCCAGGATCCTTTCCGTCTTGCTCTTGATCCGCTGGAGTGCATTATCTACAGTTTTCGGACTCTTATCCAGTAATCTTGCGATCGTTTTATAATCAGTTCCCCGGAGATGAAGATAAAGCACACGGCTCTCCAGATCGCTCAATGTCTCCTGCAATTTACTTTCCAGGATCTCCGCGTATTCCCTGCTTACCAGCAAAGCCTCCGGATTGCTCTCTTCCTCTGCCTCCATCGTCTCGATCAGCGCCTCCTTCTCCTCGGTCTTCTCGTAGAGCGAAATATAAGAATTCAGCGGACTGTGCTTCTTGCGCCTGGACGCCTCGATCGCGGAATATATCTGCCGGCGGATACAGAGATCCGCAAAACTATAGAAAGAGGTCTTCTGGTCGACCTTATAATCCTGCACTGCTTTAAAAAGACCGATCATACCCTCCTGGATCAGATCATCGTTCTCGCCGCCCAGAAGATACATTGCATTCGCTTCTTTCCTTACAAGATTCTTATATTTTTCCATGATATAATCAATAATCTTTCCATCTCCGTCCCGCAGTTCTAAAATCAACTGCTCATCGGTCTTACGCTCATATCCTGACATCTTTTCCCTCACTTTTTCCGGCCTGGTCATCTCTACTTAAAAACGTTGTCTCACGATCTCATACGCCAGTACACCTGCTGCCACCGACGCGTTCAGAGAATCAATATCGCCCTTCATAGGAATCCCTGCCACAAAATCACATTTCTCTTTCACAAGACGGCTCACACCCTCGCCCTCATTTCCGATCACAAGCCCGACAGGTCCTTTCAGGTTCAGGCGATACATCAGCTCGCCATCCATGTCCGCACACACGAACCACAACCCTTTCTCTTTCAGTTCTTCCATCGTCCTGGCAATATTCGTCACCTTGGCAACCGGAGTATAATGAAGTGCTCCCGCACTTGTCTTAACAACTGTTGCCGTAAGCCCTGCCGCACGCCGCTTTGGAATGATAACACCATGTGCTCCCGCAAGATTTGCGGTACGGATGATCGCCCCCAGATTATGTGGATCTTCGATGCCGTCAAGTATCATGAGAAATGGGTCTTCTCCTCGCTCTTTCGCCAGTTCCAGCATATCTTCCACTTCTGCATATTCATAGGCTGCCATGTAGGCGATCACTCCCTGATGTTTCCCGGTCTCAGATAACTGGTTCAGACGTTCTTTCCCCACAAACTGCAGGAACGTATCGTGCTTTTTCGCCTCACGGACGATCGTCCGCACCGGGCCGTCCTGACAGCCGTCAAGAACAAATAACTTGTCCACCGGCTTTCCAGAACGGAATGCCTCCAGGACTGCATTCCGTCCTTCTATCACATTCTCATTTACTTTTCTATTCTCATTCATCAACATGTTCTCCTTTATCCAGACTATCAATCCCCATCTTCACCAGATCCAGGATCCGTTTCCAGTCTTTCTTAAGATACAAAAATCCCAGAAGCGCCTCGAATCCAGTCGCTCTGCGGTAATCGGTCACGGTCTGGTTCTTGGCAGGACTTACACTTTTGGCATTGCGCCCCCGCTTATAGACCGCATGCTCTTCCTCCGTCAGATGCTCCTGCAGCGTCCGCATCATCAGGGACTGGGTTTTCGCCTGTACATAAGAACTTGTCTTGATATGAAGTTTCTGCACCTGCTTATTCCCTTCATTTAACACCAGACTCTTGATGATCAAGTCATAAATACTGTCTCCGATATATGCTAAAGCAAGAGGTGAATACTCTTTGATATCCACCTCATGCATCTGGAATATTTCCCGCATATAGGAGTCAAATTGCCACTCTACGCTTTTTTCCATTGTACCCCTTCTCTGGTATCTTTTAAGATGATACCCTTTGCCAATAATTCATCACGGATTGCATCTGCTCTTTTAAAATCCTTTGCTTTTCTTGCCGCCTGACGCTCTTCGATCAATTTCTCGATGTCTTCTGCCAGTATTTCCTCTTTTTTATCCACGATAATTCCAAGAACATCGGTAAGTTTCACCAGCAAGTCAAACAATTTCTGTAAATACGCTTTCGTATTCTCTGCATTTGCATTTGTATTGCAGAATTTTACAAGGTCAAATACTGCCGCCACCGAGTCAGCTGTATTAAAGTCATCATCCATGGCTCTCTCAAAATCTGCCACAAATGCATCCGTCTGTGCAAACAGTTCTGACTCAGCCTCACTCATGGTTCCCTCTGCTGCATTCTTCATCAGAAACTTCAAGTTATCTGCTGCGTTTACGATACGCTCCAGACCATTTTTAGAGGCTTCCATTAAATCTGCACTAAAATTAAGCGGACTTCTGTAATGTGCGCTTAACATGAAGAAACGTAGCACCTGAAGATCATATTGTTCGCTGATTTCACGGACAGTACGGAAGTTTCCGAGAGATTTGCTCATCTTGCGGTTATCAATATTTAAAAATGCATTATGAAGCCAGTATTTTGCAAATTCTTTGCCATTTGCAGCCTCGCTCTGTGCGATCTCATTCTCATGATGCGGGAACACCAGGTCCTCGCCGCCAGCATGAATATCAATCTGCTCGCCAAGATATTTCTTAGACATTACAGAGCACTCGATATGCCATCCCGGTCTTCCGTCACTCCACGGGGAATCCCACGCAGGTTCACCTTCTTTCTTCGGTTTCCATAATACGAAATCAAGCGGATCTTCCTTCTCGTCTTCGCCTGTCACAAGAAGAGAACGCTCGCCGGAGCGAAGGTCATCTAAATTCTTGTGAGACAATTTTCCGTACTCTTTAAACTGACGGGTGCGGAAATATACGGTTCCGTTCTTCTCGTAAGCGTAACCTTTGTCGATCAACTGACCGATCATCTCTACCATTCCACAGATCTCCTCTGTGGCAAGGGGATGTGTCGTTGCAGGCTTTACATTCATGCCTTCCATATCTTTCTTGCACTCTGCGATATAACGTTTGGATATCTCATCTGCCGATACCCCTTCTTCAATGGCCTTGTTGATGATCTTATCGTCCACGTCTGTAAAGTTCGAGACATAATTTACGTCATACCCTTTATATTCAAAATATCTCCTGACCGTGTCAAATACGATCATCGGTCTTGCATTTCCGATGTGGATAAAGTTATAAACCGTAGGTCCGCAGACGTACATCTTTACCTTTCCTTCTTCTAATGGAACAAATTCTTCTTTTCGTCTTGATAATGTGTTATACAGTTTCATTTGTAACACTTCCTCCCTTTCTCCTATATCATATCAACTTCATATAAACTTCTCATACGTTCTTCCATCTCGGACAACTGCTCATGAAGACGGCGGTTATCCTCCTGCAATTGAAAAATATCATTGCTGATCGGATCCGGCAGATGCACCTGATCCATGTCCATACGCGGAAGTCTTTCATCATCTTTCTTTACGATCCGTCCGGGTACCCCCACGACCGTACAATTCGGCGGCACTTCTTTTAGCACCACGCTTCCGGCACCGATCTTGGAATTTTCTCCAATGGTAAATGACCCGAGAACTTTCGCCCCTGCACTTACCATAACATTGTCTTTCAGCGTTGGATGACGCTTCCCCTGTTCCTTGCCTGTACCGCCAAGGGTCACTCCCTGATACAGCGTAACGTTATCGCCAATTTCCGCAGTCTCTCCGATGATCACACCGCTTCCGTGGTCAATGAAGAGCCCCTTCCCTATCGTCGCACCCGGATGTATCTCAATTCCTGTCTTCCGTGTTGCTCTCTGAGAAACCCAGCGTGCAAGGAAGTACCGTTTCTTCTGATACAATTTATGCGCCACACGGTAACTTAATATCACCTTGAAACTCGGATACAAGAACACTTCCATATTAGACTTGATCGCCGGATCACGTTCTCTTACCACTTGAATTTCTTCCCTTACATAGGATATAATTCCCATCCAAAACTCCTTTCTTCGTTTTCTGTTATAAATTCCCTGATACCAGGCTATTTGCTCAGGGCAAAAAATTCTGCCATGCATATAGTAAAAAATCGCCTCTTGTACAAGACAAGAGACGAATAACTCCGCGGTTCCACTCTTATAGAGGATCTCTTTGCAACTCTACGAATCGAGTGCTTAAATATTCCTCCACTTTCTGCGTATGTAACGTACACGCCTCCCGTACCCGGCTACTTGTATTCCTGCAATTTACAGAAACTTTTCACCGGATCGACTCCCGAATGCACTTCAC
>CAYOSJ010000063.1:0-13747 GCA_964406595.1 uncultured Dorea sp. | reverse complement strand
GTTAAGATGAGGAAAACCTCATTTTAACTTGTACTAAATCTTGACATAGGACCAACGAGTATGAAGATGTGAAATCCACAGGGAATCCTGTCTTTCAGAGACATAAGTACTGCAGGTGTCTTGTGGAATTTGACGAAGGAGAAGGGAAGGTTCAAAATGTACATACAAAGAAATGGAGTAAAAGTGATGATATAGAAGAACGCAAGGAAAAAGGTAGGGACGGACGGGAATCTTACTGTTAAAGATTTGAACAGCATGAGTTTGCCGAAACTTCGGGAAACCGCGAAGAAGACTGCGGTGGAATTTTACAAAAGTGGGAAATCAGGAGTTAGTTTTGGTGAAAGGGATGTGGAGACAGTTATAGAAAAGTTGGTGAATGAAGCAAGCAGAACATCTTTGAAAAAAGATATTCTGTCTATGCAAAAAGCATTGAGAGAGAATGACAAAACTGGTATAATGAAATTACCAAGACACCAAGAAGCAGTGATTCCGAAAGAGAAATTCACACAATATGCTTTAAATCCAGATAAAGATCCAGATAAGGCAAATGCGTTTAAAAGTGCATTAGGATATACAACAAATAATGTCGATGAATTGATTAAGCAGATATATGATAAATTGCCAGAATATGATGCAAAAGAAAAGCCTGATAATGGATGGGGAAAGCGTTACGAAGTAAAGATGGATATAACTGGAGCAAATGAAAAAACTGCAAAAGTGTTAACAGCATGGATTGATGACAAGAATACTGGAGAAATAAGGCTGACATCTGTTTATGTGGATAAGGAGTGATACTATGAAATTAGAAATGTTTGACAAGGTTCTTTTGAAAACCGGGGAAACGGCATATATTGTTGAAATTTTTGATGATGGAACAGCGTATGAGATGGACATTAATAAAAAAGATGGAAAGATTGAAACAGATACAATATGGTCAGATCAAATTGAAAGAAAATTATAGGTACCACCAGTCAAGTGATTGGTGGTATTTATATGCTCATTTTGTAGTAAAGGAGTGATGCTATTTGATTGTAGTAACTGTATGAAGAATAGATTAAACGCAGGAGGGTAGTTAGGGCAGATACGTGAATAATCCGGAACGAAATCCATCACCTGTCCGGCGTATGGATATTCAGCCGCCATTTGGCAGCCAATAATTCAGCGTTTTTCTTGAAAACACATATAAAAACAGCCAAAAGAAAGCTGCCGCTTCACGAATTTTCATTCGTTAAAGCGACAGCCCCAGTTCATTACAGACATCTCTCATTTATCTTACAAACCTAAAAATTCTTCAAATTTTTCACACATGCAGACTGCTTCTTTTCGGCTGTTCATCTCGCAGAAGATTCTTAGTAAAGGTTCTGTCCCTGAAAATCTTGCAAGAACCCACCCATCATTTTTAAAATACACTTTGCAGCCGTCAAGATAAGAAACTCTGTCAATTTCATCATCCAATGGAGGCAGCATTTTATCCTCCATAAGAGTGCGGTGAATCCGATCTTTCTCCTGCTGTGTAAATCTGTAGTTTCGTTCTTCCATATAGATACTTCCGAATTCTTCTTCGATGGATTTTGAAATCTCGGCCATGGTCTTTTTCGTAACGGCAACCATTTCTACAAGAAGCGCTGCCGCATATACGCCGTCTTTTCCATGAATGTGACCCCGTACGGTCAGGCCGCCGGAAGATTCTCCGCCAATTACCGCGCCTGTTTCCGCCATTTTCTCTGAGATATGTTTAAAGCCTACGGGTACTTCATAGCAACTCTCGCCAAAACTTTCTGCCAGACGATCCAGCATATGGGTTGTGCCAAGATTCCGTACAACAGGTCCTTTCCAACCCTTGTATTTTACCAGATAATAATATAATAAGACTAGAATTTCATTTGCGTGGAGGAATCTGCCTTCATTGTCGATCACACCGATTCTGTCTCCGTCTCCGTCTGTTGCAAGTCCCATGTCGCACTCGTGTTCAATCACATAGTTCTGTAATTCTCGAAGCGTATTGCTTGCCGGAGCAGGAAGTTTTCTTCCGAACAAGGTATCATGGTTCTCGTGGATCAGTTCCAAATCGCAGCGCGCTGTCAACAATATCATTTTTAAGGCTGTCTGGCTTACGCCAAACATAGGATCTAATACCACATGAAGCCCTGCGCTTCGAATTGCCTGCATATCAATATGTTCGATAATACTGTCCAGATACTCATTCAGAGGATTAAACTCGATGACAAGTCCCTGTGCCCGGGCTTCTTCATAAGGAATGGTTTCTATGATCCCTGCTTCTTCGACTTTTTCGATATATGTTTCGATATCTTTTGTCTGGATCTCGTTAGCATCTCGTCCACCTTTTGTAAATACTTTGATACCATTATAAAGCGATGGGTTGTGACTTGCCGTTACCATCATACCATAGGGGAACTCGTGCTTCATAACATAAAACATGATCAAAGGAGTCGGGACAGAACGGTTTACAAACCATACCTTAATCCCTTCTTTTGCGAACACTTCACAGGACCAGAAGATGGTTTCCTTTGATAAAAATCTTCTGTCATATCCCATCACGATTCCTGTGTCTGCGACTCCTTCTGCTTGCATTTTCATTGCCATTGCCTTAGCTAATATCTGAATATTTGCTTTTGTAAATTCATCACCTATAATCGCTCTCCATCCACCGGTTCCAAATCGAATCATTATAGTTCCTCCTTCTTTTGTTTTTTTGATCTTTATTTCTTAATTATAAAACATTCTATCTTTTAAAAGAAGTGCCAGTTATGGGAATATTTGTATATCATTGCACTGACTTTACAAATATGTGATTCCTTTTTCACTTATTTCAAGAACACTCTTTGCATATCATCAGGGAGCGGAGCGGTAAATTCCATATATTCCCCTGTGATCGGGTGATGCAAAGAGACTTTGTAGGAATGAAGCGCCTGCCTTTTGATATACTCCATATCAGGATTATACAGATAATCACCGATAAGAGGGCAGCCAATATGTTTTAAATGAATTCGGATCTGATGGGTGCGGCCTGTTTCCAGTACAAGTGAGACGAGGCTGTGCCCATTTGCTGTCTCTATCACTTTATAATGTGTAACGGCGCGTTCGCCTCGTTCCCAGTCCACGACACGTTCAATAATAGTGCCTTCTTTCCGGGCGAGCGGGGCATCAATGGTTCCCTCCGTCGGGGTGATAGAACCGCGGACAATGGCAAGGTATTCGCGGTGAACCTCCCGGTTGAAAGTAGCGCGAGAAAGAATATTACCGCTCACCAAATGTTTGGCAACAATAGTAATTCCAGAGGTGTCCCGGTCCAGGCGGTTGCAGCAGCGGAAGATAAAAGGTTTTCCCTGTTCCTGATAGTACCATACGAGGGCATTCGCCATGGAGTTGGTGTAATTGTTCAAGGATGGGTGAACAGGCATTCCTGCTGTCTTATTGATCACGATGATGTCCGCATCCTCATATACAATATCAAGAGGTAGATTGACAGCAGGAATGTTCTGCGAAGATTTGGTCTCGCTGATGTGAACAAGAAGGGAGTCTCCGGCCTTTAATCTTTGCCGCATATAATAATGAACACCGTTTACCATAATGCTTTCAGGCATGCGTTTGATTTCTGTCAGATTCTGGGAAGAGTACCCTTTCCGTCTTAAGAACTGTTCTACTCGAAGGTCATCGTAAGTGTCATTTATTTCATATTTAATAGTTCGATTCATTGCATTTCTCCTATGTTTCCTGTAAAATAGGTTCGGTAAATGTATTATAGCATTTCCGCGGGTGATTGAAAATAGAAGCGAGGAAGAAGATGATGACAAGATTAAGTACACTTTGCTATATTGAGAACGATGGAAAATACTTAATGCTTCATCGTACTCTTAAGAAAAATGATATCAATAAGGATAAATGGATTGGCGTTGGCGGGCATTTTGAAGAAGACGAAAGTCCAGAGGAGTGTGTCTTAAGAGAAGTGAGAGAAGAGACAGGTTACACGCTTACTTCATGGCGTTACCGGGGGCTTGTGACCTTTGTGTCGGGAAATGGTATTACAGAGTATATGTCGTTGTTTACGGCAGACGGTTACGAAGGGGAACCGATTCCCTGTGATGAAGGAGAACTTGAGTGGGTTCCTATATCAGAGATAGAGAATTTAAATATCTGGGAGGGGGATAAGATATTCTTTCACCTGCTTGCAGCAGAAGAACCGTTTTTTTCATTAAAATTAGTTTATGATGGACAGGATCATCTTGTGGAAGCGTTTCTCAACGGGAAAAAATATATCCATCCGGGCATCCCGTAATTCAGATGCTTCGCATGGGCGTGCTTCGCACGAAAAGGTACAAAGGAGAGCAAAAGAAATGAGTTTTGTAAAGAAAAATGGATCAGGAATTGGAATATGTCTGGTAATTGCAGTACCTTCATGGATTTTGGGAAAACAATTTCCGATTATCGGAGGTCCGGTCATCGCAATGTTGGCAGGTATGTTAATTACGCTGTTTTTGAAAGAAAAAGGGATGTTTGAAAGCGGTATTAAGTATACGTCCAAGAAAATATTACAGTACGCAGTTATCCTTCTTGGATTTGGACTGAATCTTCAGGTGATTCTACAGACCGGAAAGCAGTCATTGCCGATTATTATCTCTACAATTGCAACTTCTCTCGTGATCGCGTATGCTTTACATCGTGCAATGCACATTCCGGGAAAGATTTCAACTTTGATCGGTGTGGGGTCCTCTATCTGCGGAGGTTCTGCGATTGCGGCGACGGCTCCGGTCATTGATGCAGATGATGAAGAAGTGGCTCAGGCAATCTCGGTTATTTTTTTCTTTAATGTGCTGGCGGCGATTTTATTTCCGACACTCGGAACGATGCTTGGGTTCTCACAGACTTCTGGAGAGGCATTTGGAATTTTTGCAGGAACAGCAGTCAATGATACTTCATCTGTAACGGCTGCAGCATCTACGTGGGACAGCATGTATGGATTAGGCAGCGCGACTTTGGACAAGGCAGTTACGGTAAAATTAACAAGAACGCTGGCGATCATTCCGATCACATTGGTGCTGGCATTCTTGCGTGCGCGGAAAACAGAAGGTGAAGGCGCAGAAAAAGTCTCCATGAAACAGGTATTTCCGTTTTTTATATTGTTTTTTATCGGAGCATCGATCATTACAACGACAGCAACTGCCATGGGAATCTCTGCAGAGGTGTTTAACCCTCTGAAAGAGTTGTCGAAGTTCTTTATCGTTATGGCAATGGCAGCGATTGGATTGAATACGAATGTGATAAAATTGGTGAAAAATGGCGGAAAGCCGATTTTGATGGGAATGGCATGCTGGATAGGCATTACATTGGTGAGTCTTGTAATGCAGAGTGTGCTTGGACTTTGGTAGAAGAAAACATTTTTGTAAAATGTGACAAAATCACAGAAAAATATAAAAAACCGGGTATAATAAAATCATCAAAACAAATAGAAGGCAGAAAGGAAGATAGATATGACAGCAATTCATTTGACAAAAGAAAATTTTAAAGAAGAGGTATTGGAATCCAAGGTTCCTGTAATCGTAGATTTTTGGGCAACATGGTGTGGACCATGCCAGATGCTTGCACCGATTATCGCGGAAGCAGCGGCAGAGATCAAAGGAGCAAAGATTGGCAAAGTAGAAGTAGATGAACAATCAGAACTGGCGAGAGAATACAAAGTAATGTCTGTTCCGACATTAATCGTATTCAAAGATGGAAAACCAGTAAAGCGTCAGGTCGGCGTAATACCGAAAGAAGCAGTGTTAGAATTAGCACAGTAACAGATAAAACATTCCCTCAGATGATTAAGGAGCGGCATCACAAAAGTGGCGCCGCTTTTGAATGTACACGGTGTTATTCTTTTTCAGGTTCGCCCAGTTGAAATGGGAAGATAACGTCAAGGACAGGGTCGATGTCATGGTCCTGCGAATTGTTTGTCTTGTATGTTGCTATTTTTTCTTCCAGTTCTTTGGGCGCTGGTGTAAGTGTCTGTCCTTTTTGTCAGAGAATCCGTCTGTCGTCATTCCTTCCAGAAAAGTAGACGGTCCCACAACTATGTGTGATGGTGTCGCCTTCTTCTGTCCAACAGGTGTTTTCCTGAGGCATTATAAAATACACTTTGTCGTGAAGAATAATTGAAGTTTCCCACTTTTCCAAAAAAACGGGATATTGTAATGATATTTCATACCAGCCTTCGTCACAATCTTTATCCCAATAATCCGGCGGAACCTGAAGGAAAGACAGTGACGGAATATGGAAAGGTTTCTTTGTCTCAAGGGAACAGAAGATATCTCCATTTTCCAATTCGTATAGTTCCACTGACTGAATATTTTCGGGAGGGACAACGCCTAACCGCTGATCAAAAACACAGGTCCATATCAGGGTTCCGGTGGCAGCGATGAATAGGAGTATACCGGCGAATATCAGGTGGCGGATTGTGATTTTGTGTTGCAGTTTCTTAAATGCCTCAGAGATAATATTCCATTGTTCGTCAAGGAAATCTTTGGCGGGTGTCTCTTGGGTGTTATAAGTTTCTTCGCTTGTGGACATGGAAAATGAAAGTTTTGGAAGAGAAGCCTTGGTTTTTTCATAGAGTTCGCGACATTCTTCACATTCGGTAATATGTTCTTCTATTATTTGGCGACTTTCTTCGCTGCATACATTATCCTCGTACAGCACAAGTAGATCACGGATCGTATTACAGGGGATCTTGTTCATGCTCTACACCTCCTTTATAAGTTCCTGAATTTTTAATTTGGCGCGATGGTAAGTGACTCTTGCCCAGCCTTCTTTTCGCTCGAAGATATCTCCGATTTCCTTAAAAGATAGTTCACCCAGTGTCCGTAAAGTAAATACTTCTTTGTAAGGTTCTTCCAGATAATGAAGAACTTTGTACAGAGAAAGAGATTCATTTTTTCGAAGATAAAGAACTTCGGCACTTTCTGAATCCAGGCTGGCAAGGTCAGTCTCCTCATTGGCAAGGTATTTCTGTTTTTTTAAATGAGTGAGGTAGGTGTTTTTGGCAATCTGACAGAGCCATGTTTTCACCGCGAACGTGCCTTTGAACTTGTCAATGTTCTTTAGGGCCTTGTAGAAGGTTTCCTGAGTGATCTCTTCCGCGATGTCTGGATTTTCGCTTTTGGCAAGTATGAAGAGATAGACGTCACGGAAATATAAACGATAGATTTCTTCAAAATCCATGTGCACCTCACCTCCTTATATATTAGACACTGATTTCAACCGTTTGTTACAGAAATAAAACATTTATTTACAAAAATTATACCTTATCGTGCGAAGCACGTCCATGCGAAGCATCTGAATTACGGGATGCCCGAATGGGTATAACATAGATTTTTGCGTGGGCTTCCATATTTCCAGAAGAAATATGTGGACATGATAAAAATGAATATGTTATCATAACTGCATACAGATAGAGAAAAAGGGGAGAATGTAGATGACAGAGACGGGAGTCGTTCATGGGAGATTTCAGGTAATGCATCTGAAGCACATGGAATATATTATGGCAGCCAAGATGCGTTGTAATAAATTATTTATCGGGCTTACCAACCCTGACAGTATGCACACGAGAGAGACGATCCATGATATTGGGAGAGGGGAACGTTCTGCTAATCCGCTGACATATTTTGAACGTTATGAGATGATTCGGGCAGCCCTGAAGGACTTTAAGATTCCGGAGGCGCAGTACGATATCCTTCCATTTCCGATCAGCTGCCCGGAGTATCTGCTTCAATATGTTCCGAAGGACGCGGTTTATTATATGGGAATATATGATGCCTGGGATGAGGAAAAATATAAGACCCTGCAAAGTCTCGGACTGAAGACAGAGATTCTCTGGCGCAGACCGATAGAAGCAAAAGGAGTAACCGCTTCTCAGGTAAGGAATTACATCGCTACGGGGCAGGAGTGGAGTCACCTCGTACCCAGAAGTGTCTATCGGTATCTGACGGAAAATGAACTGGATAAAAGGATCAGACGGTTGGAAATGATGCGGATCGACGAGAAGATGAATAGATAGGCGTATAAAAAACAGGGGATATGCCCCTGTTTTTTAATGGTCATTTCTGTTTTTATTTCGGTATTCCCGTGGCGTACAGTTGTAGAAACGCTTAAATGTCCTGGCAAAATTACTTGGACTGTCAAACCCACATAAGGTTGCGATCTCGGATATACTGTCCGCCGGATTTCCAAGAAGCGCCTCCGCCCCTTGCATGATCCGGTATTTTAACAGATACTGGATAGGGGAGAGTTGGATTGTTTTTTTAAAACAACGCAGGCTTTCCCGTTCACTGATATCGGCGGCGCCTGAAATTTCCGATAAGGAGATGTCATCGGCAAAATTTTTATGGATAAATGCAAGCATTTTTCTGAGGCGAAGGTTATCTTGATTCAATGGGGCGTTTGCCATGTCAGTCTGCGGATGAAATTTCCCACATAAAAAAAGGCAGATACGAGATAAATTTTCCCGCACAGTAAATTCATACCCATAACGATCTTGTGCAAGTGCTTCAAATGCATGATGAAACCAGTCCGTTATAGTTTTATGATCTCCCGCTTTTATAAGATAATGGGAGAAGTTATTGCAGTTTAAAAGGGGCTGTATATATTTTTTCGCAAATACCAGATCTTCATTTCCTACAATGAGTGTCGGGCTGAAAACGAGGGAGTGTAGCTTACATTCCAGGACAGCCGCCCCGTAGTGGAGAATATTTGAATTGAAGATGATACAATCTCCTTCTTCCAGAAGAAATGAATCGGAAGGTATTTTTAATTTCATCTGACCTTTTTCTATGTATATCATTTCCATTTCCTCATGCCAGTGCCAGGGGATGATATCTTCCTGTCTTTCTGTATAGAGGGAAGAATATCCGGCACAGGGAAATTCAAGGCTGCCATGAGGCCGTAGTTCCTTCGATACTTTGTTTAGATTCAATTCACATTTCTGTAATGCCATATTTTTCCCTTTCTTTCTGTTTGGCGGTTTTTTTATATTATACGTCTGAAAATGTATTGTATCAAGTGATGTTTGACGGTATTCTTTTGATAGACAAAGATACAGGAGGACGATAGGATGTTTCAGTTATTGTTGATGATTATTTATCTTGCTTTTATCAGCCTGGGGCTCCCGGATTCCCTGTTAGGTTCTGCGTGGCCGGCAATGTACCGGGAGTTTGCGGTACCCGTATCTTATGCGGGAGGTATTTCCATGATCATTGCTGTTGGAACAATTATTTCCAGCCTGCAAAGTGACAGACTGACCAGAAGATTCCAGACAGGTAAAGTGATGGCTGCCAGTGTACTGATGACTGCGGTCGCATTATTTGGATTTTCGGTCAGTCACTCCTATATTGCATTGTGCCTGTGGGCGATTCCTTATGGACTTGGAGCTGGAAGCGTAGACGCTTCTTTGAATAATTATGTCGCGCTTCACTATGCAAGCAGGCACATGAGCTGGCTTCATTGTATGTGGGGTGTTGGCGCTTCACTGGGACCGTACATCATGGGGTATGTACTGACCGGCGGACAGAGTTGGAATATGGGATACCGTTATATCGCGATCCTTCAGACTGCATTGACGATTGTATTGGTCTTTGGCCTGCCATTATGGAAACAGCAGGGAACAGGCGCTGCAGAGCAGACACCCGGAGAAAAGAAAGCCGAATCACTTTCTTTTGACCGGGTCATAAAGATCCCGGGGGCAAAAGAGGTCATGACTACGTTTTTCTGTTATTGTGCTCTTGAACAGACCACGGGCCTGTGGGCGAGCAGTTACCTTGTGCTGCACCGGGGATTAGCGGCAGAAACTGCGGCAGGATTTGCAAGCCTGTTTTTTATCGGGATTACAGCAGGCAGGGCATTCAGCGGTTTTTTGACTCTAAAGTTAAATGACACGCAGATGGTACGGCTCGGGCAGGGTATTATATTGTTTGGCATCATACTTTTATTTTTGCCTTTTGGCAGCACAAGTGCAATGGCAGGATTGATTTTTATCGGATTAGGATGTGCGCCTGTATATCCTTCGATCATACATTCCACGCCGGAGCATTTCGGAGCGGACAGATCACAGGCGATGATCGGCGTACAGATGGCGTCTGCCTACGCGGGAACCTGTCTTATGCCGCCGATCTTCGGATTTATCGCAAACCATGTCAGTGTCTCCCTGCTTCCGGTTTATTTACTGGCAATATTGATCCTTATGATAACCATGTATGAAAAAATGTTAACGAAAGTAAACTTTTAAGTGTTTATTGCAAATATCGCTTGCAATTTATCCCGACAAAGACTATACTTGTATTAAGAGAGTAATACAGTTACCATTGTAAAGGAGGAAATGATATGATACTTGTAAATACGGATTACATTCCGGGGAAAGAGTTTGAGATGATTGGACTTGTAAGAGGAACCATGATCCAGTCTGTCCATGTTGGAAAAGATATTATGAACAGTTTTAAGACACTTGTGGGAGGAGAACTTACTTCCTATACAGAGATGATGAACGAGGCGAGAGCAACCGCTACAAAGAGAATGGCTGATGATGCGGCTTCTATGGGAGCAGACGCAGTGGTCAATATCCGTTATGCTTCCAGTCAGGTAATGCAGGGCGCTGCGGAGATCATGGCGTATGGAACAGCAGTAAAGTTTAAGTAAGATAAGGGGAAATCGGCGTTAGCCGATTTCCCCATTTTTAAATTTTATCGTACATGCCCGAATGGGTATGAAATATCTTACAATTGCAGCACATCTTTGATCGTGTAGAATCCTGGTTCTTTACCGGCAAGGTAAGCCGCGCAGTCGCATGCGCCTCTTGCGAAACATTCCCAGTTGTAGGAGTGGTGTGTGATCTCCAGCCGTTCGCCCATGCCGCCAAAATATACGGTGTGGCTGCTGGGGATATTGCCGGCGCGCAGGGAATGATAGCCGATGGTGCCTGCCTCTCGCGGAGAGGAGCCTTCACGGCCATAGACTGCGATGTCTGATAATTCTTTTCCAAGGGCATGAGCCATGATCTCACCCATTTCCTTGGAAGTTCCACTTGGGGCATCTTTTTTCCACTGGTCATGCATTTCCAGGATCTCAATATCCAGTTCATTACCTGCAGTAGCAGTTACAAGTTCCAATAACTTATTCATGATATTTACAAGTTTGGAAGTATTGGCGGCATAGAGCATCGGGATCTTGTCTGCCGCGTCATAGAAACGCTGCATTTCTTCAGGGGCGAATCCCGTGGTGCCGCATACCAGCGCTTTTTTGTGGGAGATGGCAAGATCTAAGACTTCCATAGCCATTTCCTTTGTGGAGAAATCAATGATAACGTCACAGTCATCGATCACATTTTCAAGATCGTCTGTAACAGGCACGCCAAGTTCACGGCCGACCATGGCGACCGTGCCAAGATCCTGTCCGACATAGTCGCGCCCTTTTGGCGCGATGCCTGCTACGAGGCGCATATCTTCACGGGAGGCTGCCACCTGTGTGATTAATTTTCCCATCTTTCCTCTTGGACCTACAATAATTACTTTCATAACGAAAACTCCTTTCACATAAAGTGATATCATACGAAATATTTTGATAAATATATTCTATCATATTGCAACTGCCTCTTGCAATCTTCGGCACAATTCGTTAGAATAATTCTATCGGGGTATGGCTCAGTTTGGTTAGAGCGCACGGCTGGGGGCCGTGAGGTCGCAGGTTCGAATCCTGTTACCCCGATTTCTTAATATTTCTATATGGATATTACAATAATAAAAAGAAAGAGATTGAAATGCACAGGCAGGAGGATATGGACGATGAAAAAGAGAGTGGTAGTAGCACTTGGACACCGGGCGCTTGGAACGACACTTCCAGAGCAGATGGAAGCAGTAAAGCGTTCGGCAGTGACGATCGCTGATTTGATTGAAGCAGGTTATCAGGTGGCGATCACGCACAGTAACGCACCGCAGATCGGTATGATACACACAGCGATGAATGAATTTGCGAAAATGCATGAGGACTATACGGCAGCGCCGATGTCTGTATGTTCTGCCATGAGTCAGGGATATATCGGATATGACCTGCAGAACAGTATCCGGGAGGAACTTTTAAACCGTGGGATCTTCCGTACTGTCAGCACTGTCCTGACACAGGTGATCGTAGACCCGTATGACGAAGCGTTCTATACACCGACGAAGGTTCTTGGAAGATATATGAATGCAGAGGAAGCGGGCGTTGAACGTAAGAAGGGCAATTATGTCGTAGAGGAGCCGGGGAAAGGATTCCGAAGGATCGTATCTGCACCGAATCCGGTAAGTATTGTTGAGATTGACGCCGTGAAGGCGCTGCTTGATGCAGACCAGGTTGTGATCGCCTGTGGCGGCGGAGGTATTCCGGTACTTGCACAGGACCATCATCTCAAAGGAGCCAGTGCGGTTATCGAGAAGGATCTGGCAGCAGGTAAGATGGCAGAGGAAATTGATGCAGATGAACTGATTATTCTCACAAGTGTGGAAAAGGTCAAGATCAATATGGGACGTCCGGAGGAGAAAGAACTGGATGAGATTACCTTAGACCAGGCGAAAGAGTATATGGAAGAGGGACATTTTGGAGTCTATAACATGCTTCCGAAGTTTAATGCTTCTGTAAGTTTCGTTGAGGGAAGAGAAGGAAGGCGTGCGCTCATTACATCTTTTGACAAATTGTCAGATGCACTGAAAGGAAAGACAGGAACTGTCATCAGATAATGGAATGAACAACAGGAAATGGGGAATACTATCTGAAAAGATATGAAGGAGGAATTCCCATGATTGCCAGAGTAAATGAAGGCTGTGTTTCCTGTGGCGCATGTGTGGCAGCCTGTCCCGAGGTGTTTCGGTTTGACGATGACGGGCTGGCGGAAGCGTATGCAGAAGTTGCACCGGAATGTGAGATGGCAGCGACAGAGGCAAGAGACAGCTGCCCGGTGTCTGTCATTGATATTGAGGAATAGAATAACAAGACAAGTAAGATCCGCATATACTATGTTAAATGGTATGTGCGGATCTTGTATGAACGGGACAAAATAGCAGAGAGGACAAATATGCGGCTGAGTGAAATGCAGAATAAGGAAGTGATCAATACCTGTGACTGTAAGAAACTGGGGTATGTGTCGGATCTGATCATCAATGAGTGTAATGGATGCATTGACGCGATCATTGTACCTAAAATAGGGAAGTTCTGTGGGTTTTTCAGTGATGGTTCCGAGTATATCATTCCTTATAAATGTATCTGTAAGATCGGACCGGATATTATTCTTGTAGAGATACATGAAGAGGGTTAATCGTGTGAATCATTGTTGAACTATCGTTCTTCCCTATGCTATAATACATTCAGAATATAGATGCAGGTATACGAAAAGAGGAGGAACTGATAAAATGAAATGCCCATATTGTAGTAATCCGGATACGAGAGTAATAGATTCAAGGCCGGCGGAGGACGGAAACTCTATTAGAAGAAGACGTTCTTGTGATGTGTGTGGGAAACGTTTTACAACTTATGAGAAGGTAGAAACTATTCCGCTTATTATTATAAAGAAAGATAATAATCGGGAACAGTATAACCGTGGTAAGATTGAGAACGGTGTGTTAAGGGCATGTTATAAAAGACCTGTTTCTGCAGAGGACATTCAGAAAACAGTCAATCATGTGGAAACGAAGGTATTCAGTCTTGAGGAGAAAGAGATCGCAAGCAGTACGAT
>CAYOSJ010000062.1:0-13767 GCA_964406595.1 uncultured Dorea sp. | reverse complement strand
TTAAGGACATATTGTAATTATTTTGACCAGAGGATATAATATAAGCTGCGTGATGCCGGAAAGAATCAAATCAGTATGTAAAGTCTTTTCATTTTGGGTCCGACGTCCTGCAAGACAGAGATTATCTTTGATGTGATTGATGTCTCTTTCAATAACAGTCCTGATTTTGTAGATGTTATCCCACTCCTTAGTTCCACGGATGACACCGGGATAAGCGCGGAGATTTTTTTGGATAAACATATATTATTCTTCCGGAAACCGACGATGTACATGGATTTTCGCAGTGACAGACACGGCGATATTTTCCATCATCACATTTATCCCATGTGGTCATAGGGCAGATGAATTTCTGACGGGCAATGCCATTCTTTAAAAAAGAAGTATTATTGCCTTCTTTCTTCAATAAGAGGGAAGGGTCATTAGGACAACAGGGAATACCAGCTTCATTGATAAAGGAATCTTAAAAACATAACAGAAATGACCATTGACAAAAAGCTGCTTAATTTCCGGGTTTGCAGAAGAATGTGAAGGCATGGAGTTGTATGCGGCTGCATATGGATTGTAGTTTTCGTCAAAATTCATGGATTTAGCATAGGCTTTTAGCTGCCGGATGATTCTGTTTGCGTATTTAGGATTATTTTCAGTAACAAAAGCTTCAATATCGGAAGAATCGAAGATGGTCATGCTGGCTTTGGCAGAGTTAAGGGCCTGACAGATGGGTTCGGTAACATCAACAAGGTAATCAAATACGAGCTGTAAGTCATCCCAAAAGTCCTGTTTGAACCGGGTGATTTTAGAGGCGTCAGGGACTTTGGTAAAACCGCAGAATTCTCTTAAGGGTTTAGAGTAATGGAGAAAAGTGAGTAAAAGCTGGTCAGTGGGAATGGAAAAAATACGCTGGATAATCAAAGCCCACAGAAAAGTATGTAAAGGGTATTTACGGGTTCTGCCCGTTGATGCATAAAAGTGATTTCTAAAAGAAATCGGAATAAACTCATCAATATCGATATGGGTTTCCAATAGAGAAAGAAACGCAGGTTTGTCATTTTCAAATTTTTCCTGGCAATCTGAAAAAATATCTGCCAAAGAAAGCTGTTTATATGGTATCATAGGTATCAGAATAACTCCTTTCTTAGGTGATGGTTAATGGTTTCTTGACAACTCTATTATACCATATCCAGTGAGGAGTTATTTGTATTTTAGCAAGGAAATATGCCGTATTTATGCGGCGTGTGGCGTTTCGCAAACGCCTAAAGATAATTTTAAATGAGAGGAGATAAGACATGGCATACGGTGGAAGATATGATGTAACGAAACAGGTGGTGCTTTATGTAAAAAAGAACAGAAATATGTCAAATCAAGATTTAGATAGGAATATCCGAAAATTGTTTGGCTGTACTTATGCGGATTCAACATATGACAGAATAAAAAAGGGGGAATATGATAAAAAATTTAATTTGAATATTGAATCTCCACAGAGAAATCATACATCTTCTCATGCTTATTATAGTGGTTATAATGGTCATAATGGCAGGTACGAAGATGATGAAAATTATCATATGCAGAGTAATCGTCCTTATCATGAAACAAAAGAACATACAGGAACATCAAAGAAACCAACCGCTAAAAATTATTTTGCTGCATTTTGTCTTGGGGGATTAGGAATCTATGGGCTATTTCATGGGGCAAATCCGATTCATAATTTTGGAGGGTTTGTGGTTGCTCTGCTGTTGATTGGTGCAGCACTTGCATGTATTTCAGGAGGAAAAGAATGAAATTATGGGACGATCAGAGAATATAGTCATATTTGAGAATACAATCAGATTGTGTAAAACAGATGATGTATTAAGCTCATATGTGAAAAAAGCAAAAAAACAACAGAGGTTTATTTCGGAGCAGGAACCGATAAATATTGAAACAAAGGAAATAGCGGGCGTTCCTGCAAAAATTGTGGTTTCGAAAAAACGCAGTTTGGAAGCGGCTATGAGTTATCAGACTGATAAAGTGTGTGTCTTAAATTTTGCTTCAGCAGGGAATCCAGGCGGTGGTGTAACAAAGGGTTCTACGGCACAGGAAGAATGTATTTGCAGATGCTCTACATTATATGAGTGCTTGAACACAAAGCAAATGCGGGATGTTTTCTATGGACCACACAGAAGAGAGCGGAATCCACTTCATAATGATGATATTATTTATACACCGGAAGTGGTGGTATTTAAAACGGATACAGCATTACCAGAACTGATGGATACCGCGGACTGGAAGGTTATTAATGTGATTACCTGTGCTGCTCCAAATCTGAGAGGGAAAAGCAATCGCTACAATCCCGGTGATGGAAGTGATGCAGTTAAAATAAGTGATAAGGAATTGCTGGAACTCCATGAGAAACGATTAAGAAGGATATTGGATGTGGCAGTACAGGGAGGAAATGACGTGATAATTTTAGGCGCTTTTGGCTGTGGAGCATTTCGAAACAAACCTGGGATTGTTGCAAAGGCGGCAAAAAATGTTATTGCTGAATATATGAATTCATTTAAGGTAATAGAGTTTGCGGTTTATTGTAGTCCAAGAGATGAAGAAAACTATAACGTATTTAAAAGAATGTTATAATGGCAGGTACGAAGATGATGAAAGTTATCATGGGCTAAGCGTGAATGTGATTCCATATATTGTAAAATTAATACTGCGCCTTGTTGTAAAGATAGAAAGGTTGGCATTTCCAAGGCGGGCGCACTAAAATACCCAGAGTATTATGAGTTTCTGCCTTCTTTTTCTAAGAATAAAGAATTGAATTTTACCTTTGCTTTCCTACTTAAGGATAATAAGATTAGATGTATTGAAGATAAAAAGGTAGTTAAGAGGTTGTATGAGCAATACCACAAGAGGTATTCCTGTGACATGAGTGAAGTAGAAGATATGATGAATATTTGGTATGATAATTATCATTTTTAGCGAGGCGGCATCATGGTTCCATATTATTATAAGAATATGTACGAGAAGATTTATTTTGATTTTATGGCAACAGATGATAGGGAGCGGAGTTTTGTAGAAAGAGATGAAAGATAAGTTAGCATCGGAAGACATTATCGGGTCTCCCCGGATCAGTGGGGGGACTTTTGCATTTCTTTCGCTCATATGTTTTCAGGATAGCAGCCATGAAAAGTTTTAACTCTCAAGTAATGGGACTATATTTTACAAATGAGTTATGCTATACTTAGCAGATGGAAGAAGAAAAATGTAATTGTAGATGAAGGAGAATAAGTATGGCTCATGAACATAGGATCAAAGCGATAGAAGCAGGCAGCATCGCACACGAACTGGGGCTGGAGCCGGGTGATAAACTGTTGGCAATCAACGATATGGAGATCGAAGATGTATTTGACTATCATTTCTATGTAAATGATGAAGAACTTGTACTGCTGGTCGAAAAACCGGATGGTGAGCAGTGGGAACTTGAGATAGAGAAAGATTATGAAGAAGATCTGGGAATTGAATTTGAACAGGGGCTGATGGACGAGTACCGTTCTTGCCGTAATAAATGTATCTTTTGTTTTATTGATCAGATGCCGGAAGGGATGCGGGATACTCTGTATTTTAAAGATGATGATTCCAGATTGTCTTTTTTGCAGGGAAACTATGTGACGCTTACGAATATGAGCGACCATGACATTGAACGGATCATACGGTATCATTTGGAACCGATCAATATTTCTTTTCAGACAATGAATCCCGAGCTTCGCTGCAGGATGTTGCATAATCGTTTCGCGGGAGAGGCGCTTGCCAAAGTGGACAGATTGTATGAGGGCGGGATCGAGATGAACGGGCAGATCGTGCTCTGCAAAGGGTTTAATGACGGGGAAGAATTAGAATATAGTATTCGGGAACTGACGAAATACATTCCATGTCTTCGCAGCGTGTCGGTAGTTCCTGTGGGACTGACCAGATACAGGGACGGACTTACGCCGCTGGAGCCATTTACGAAAGAAGATGCAAAGCAGGTGCTGGCTACGATCCATGCATGGCAGGAGAAGTTGTATGAAGAGTATGGGATTCATTTTATCCATGCAGGAGATGAGTGGTATATTCTGGCAGGAGAAGAAGTGTCGGAAGAAGAGCGGTACGATGGATATCTCCAGTTAGAGAATGGTGTGGGAATGCTGCGCCTTCTTCAGGATGAGTTTGAGGAGGCGTATGGGAATCTGAAAGGCGACGATGTGAAGAGAGAAGTATCTATTGCAACAGGATTTCTGGCAGCCCCTTATATTCAGAAAATGGCGGATCGCCTGATGGAGAAATATACTGGGACTATCATACACATTTACCCGATACGAAATGATTTCTTCGGGGAGATGATCACGGTGTCTGGGCTTATCACCGGGCAGGATCTGGTGAAACAATTAAAAGGAAAGCCCCTTGGGGAGAAATTACTTCTTCCATGCAATATGTTCCGAAGTGAAGAGGAGGTATTTCTTGATGATCTGACGCTTACAGAACTGAAGGAAACTTTACAAGTAGAGGCAGATATTGTAAAATCAAGTGGACAGGATCTTATAAATGGAATTATTGGAGTGGGCAGATAAGCCTGATATAGAATGGGAGACAGATATATGAGTAAACCGGTAGTAGCAATTGTGGGAAGACCGAACGTGGGAAAGTCCACACTTTTTAACGCGCTCGCAGGTGGAAAGATCTCGATTGTAGAAGATACGCCGGGCGTGACAAGAGACAGGATTTATGCCGATGTAAACTGGCTGGATAAAGACTTTACCCTGATCGATACAGGTGGTATTGAGCCTGAAAGTAAGGACATCATTCTCTCACAGATGAGAGAACAGGCACAGATCGCTATTGATACGGCAGATGTTATCATTTTTATTACAGATGTGCGTCAGGGACTTGTGGACGCAGATTCCAAAGTGGCAGATATGCTCAGGAGAAGTGGAAAGCCAGTTGTGTTAGTCGTAAATAAAGTAGATAGTTTTGATAAATTTATGGCGGATGTGTATGAGTTTTATAATCTTGGGATCGGAGATCCGGTGCCAGTGTCAGCCGCCTCTCGTCTGGGGATCGGAGATATGCTTGATAAAGTGGCGGAACATTTCCCGGAAGGAACCGGTGAGGCAGAAGAAGATGAACGTCCAAGGATCGCGATCGTAGGGAAGCCAAATGTAGGGAAATCTTCCATTATCAATCAATTAATCGGAGAGCAGCGTGTGATCGTGTCTGATATCGCAGGTACGACAAGAGACGCTATTGATACGGATGTCATGCACGATGGCAAAGAATATGTGTTTATTGATACGGCGGGACTTCGCAGGAAAAATAAGATCAAAGAGGAACTGGAGCGTTATAGTATCATCCGTACTGTTACGGCAGTAGAGCGTGCCGATGTGGTGCTGGTGGTGATCGACGCAGTGGAAGGTATTACGGAGCAGGATGCGAAGATTGCCGGGATTGCCCACGAGAGGGGCAAAGGGATCATCGTTGTCGTAAATAAATGGGACGCGATTGAAAAGAACGACAAAACTATGCGGGAGTATGAGAGTGAAGTACGCCGTGTGCTTTCTTTTATACCTTATGCGGAGATCATGTATGTGTCCGCAGTAACAGGACAGCGTCTGCCGAAACTTTATGATATGATCGATATGGTCATTGAGAACCAGACGCTTCGCGTGGCGACAGGAGTGTTAAATGAGATTCTCATGGAAGCAGTTGCGATGCAGCAGCCGCCGTCAGATAAGGGGAAACGTCTGAAGATTTACTATATGACGCAGGTATCAGTAAAGCCGCCGACATTTGTCGTATTTGTAAATGACAGGGAACTGATGCATTTTTCATATCAGAGATATCTGGAAAATAAGATACGGGAAGCATTTGGATTCAGAGGAACTTCTCTCAGGTTCTTTGTGCGTGAGAGAAAGGAAAAGGAGTAAAAGAAGAAATGGAACGTGTGATATGTGTTCTGATCGGATATGTGTTCGGTCTTTTACAGACCGGGTATATATACGGAAAGGTTCATCATGTGGACATTCGGAAACATGGAAGTGGAAATGCGGGAACGACAAACGCGCTTCGAACCCTTGGGTGGAAGGCAGGAGCCGTCACTTTTCTGGGAGATGCGTTTAAATGTATCTTCGCGGTTATGGCGGTGTCTCTCCTATTCGGAAGATCTCATGGAGATATTCTTCCGGTACTTGCAATGTATGCAGGAATGGGGGCGGTACTCGGGCATAATTATCCTTTCTATCTCGGGTTTAAGGGCGGTAAGGGAATTGCGGCAACTGCAGGACTCATCGCAAGTACGGTCAATCTATGGATGGTGTTGATCTGCCTCCTTGCATTTGTAACAATTGTCGCAGTGACGCGGTATGTATCCCTTGGCTCGCTGGCGATTGTGGTCATTTATCTGATCGAAGTCATTGTGTATGGACAGATGGGAGGATTTGGCGTGGAAGCGCCTTATGTGTACGAGATGTATGTGATAGCGGCGCTTCTTATGGTATCTGCTTTCTATAAGCACAAGGCAAATATACAGAGATTGCTGGCCGGAACAGAGAATAAATTAAGTTTTGGAAAAAAATAAGAAAATAACTGTCAGGAGGAAAATGGAATGGCAAATGTAGGAGTAGTAGGAGCAGGAAGCTGGGGAACAGCATTGAGTCTTCTTCTTCACAAGAATGGACATCGTGTGACTGTATGGTCGATCAGTCAGGAAGAAGTAGATATGCTTACGAAGGAACGTGAGCATAAGTCCAAACTTCCGGGAGTGAAGATACCGGAAGATATGGTATTTACGACAGATCTGGAGAGCGCGGTCAGGGGAAAAGATTTTCTTGTACTGGCTGTACCGTCTCCGTTTACAAGAAATACGGCAAGAAATATGAAGCCTTATGTTGCAGACGGACAGATCATCGTGGATGTAGCGAAAGGTATCGAGGAATCTACGCTTATGACTCTTTCTCAGCAGATTGAGGAGGAGATTCCACAGGCAGACGTGGCTGTCCTCTCAGGACCGAGTCATGCAGAGGAAGTAGGGCGCGGGCTTCCGACAACGGTTGTCATTGGCGCAAAGTCTAAGAAAACAGCCCTTTATCTTCAGGAAATGTTTATGAACGAAGTGTTCCGTGTCTATATCAGCCCGGACCGTCTTGGTATGGAACTTGGAGGTTCCCTTAAGAATGTCATTGCATTGGCAGCAGGAATTGCCGATGGTATGGGATATGGCGATAATACAAAGGCGGCACTTATTACCCGGGGGATCGCAGAGATTACGAGACTTGGGATCAAGATGGGTGGTGCAACAGAGAGTTTCACAGGTCTTACCGGGATCGGTGACCTGATCGTTACATGTGCCAGTGTCCACAGCCGGAATCGTAAGGCAGGTTATCTTATGGGACAGGGAAAATCCATGCAGGAAGCCATGGATGAAGTACAGATGGTAGTAGAAGGCGTATATTCCACAAAAGCAGCCGTAAAGCTTGGTGAAAAATATGGAGTATCCCTTCCGATCATCGGAAAAGTAAACGAGGTTCTTTTTGAGGGAAAAGACCCGAAAGAAGCGGTGAATGAACTGATGCTCAGGGATAGTAAGGCAGAGCATATAGGGGTGCCGTGGGAAGAATAGTAACAGAATATTGCGGTGTAAGCGGTACGGGATGTTCCCGTACCGCTTTTTATAGAGTTGCATCACAATTCTAATTGCATGAATATCGCAGTTGAAGCCGGGTTATCGTTATAACGCTCGATTCTTGTAAACCCATATTTTTCATATAACTTAATCGCATCTTTCATAAATGGGAATGTGTCCAGCCGCATATAATGATAACCGATTCCTTTTGCGTCTGATATTACCTGTCTGGTCAAGGCGCTGCTGATATGCATACCTCTGTATTGGGGCCTTACATAAAGCCTTTTGATTTCGCAGTATATATCATCGTTTCGTGTCAGACCGACACAACCGGCTGCCATGCCATCCACAAGTGCAAGGTACAGCCGTCCGTCCGGCAGGCTGTATTTCTTTTCTATATCATAAAGTTCATCTTCCAAATGCTGTGAGGACAGGCAATCTTGTACCTCTTTGCCCTGTTTCAGGATATTGTCCGTATATTCAGTTACAAGTTCCAGAACTTCCTGTACATAATTATATGCAAGTACAATTTCCATTTGTTGTAACCTCACTTTCCTGATAATATATAGGTTATTCTTTATTTGTGGTACGCTTATAAGATGTGCCCCATTGTTCCATGGCATCCATGATCGGGCGCATAGATTCACCTAACTCGCTTAATGCGTATTCTACTCTGGGCGGCACTTCAGGAAAAACGGTACGGGTGATAATGCCGTCTTCTTCCATCGAACGCAGACTGTCGGTCAGTACCTTTTGGCTGATCCCTTCTAAATCTTTTCGCAATTCATTAAAACGCCACGGGCGGACAAGCAGATTTCTCATAATCAGAAGTTTCCATTTGCTTCCAATTAACTGAACCGTTGTTGCAACAGGACAAGCGGGCAGCTCCTCTTTCGTTACCATATATGATACCTCCGTAATTCATAATAGTTTATATTCGAATGTTATACAATATTTATAATGTTATATATTTGTAAAGTCAAGCATGATTTATAGGAATTTCAAAAATTTTTTTATCCTGTATTCCTGATATAACGCAAAGGTTACAAAAAGGTAACTGTGTTATAAAAAGGTGCGTACTTGTAGAGTGAAAAAACAGCCTCTACAATGGTATCAGAAACGAGAAGAGGAGGAATAAAATGAACGTACAGGATTGTTTGCGAATTTTGCGGGATGTGAAAGATGTGGCATTTGCAACCGTAGATGAAAAGGGATTGCCGCAGATTCGGATGATTGATGTTATGCTTACAGAAAATGAAAAAATTTATTTCTGCACGGCACGAGGAAAAGATTTTTACGCACAGTTAATGCGTGACAACCATATTGCTGTTACCGCTATGAATAAAGATTATCAAATGGTCAGATTGATGGGAACTGCCGAAAAACTGACAGAGCAGAAATTCTGGATAGACCGCATCTTCAAGGAAAATCCAGGTATGAACAGTGTTTATCCGAATGAAAGCCGTTACATATTGGAACCGTTTGTCATTGTAAATGCGAATATAGAGTTTTTTGACTTGGGCAAAGAGCCGATCCACCGTGAAAATTTTGTGATCGGAAATCAGAAAGAGAAGAAAAAGGGATTTGAGATCTCTGATTCCTGCATAGGGTGCGGAAAATGCAGAAAAACCTGCCCTCAACAATGTATAAGGGCAGGGAAACCATTTGAGATCGTTCAAAATCATTGCCTTCACTGCGGTTTGTGCTTTGAAAACTGTCCTGTAAAGGCAGCCACAATAAGGAGCGTATAAAAATGTTAAAAGAGATGTGGTCCATTTTTGTGGACAGAAAAGATTTTTTCCTGGGTCTGTTGCTGGAGCACTTGGAAATATCATTGATTTCCATTTTGATCGCCATATTGTTTGGAGGACTTGTAGGGATTCTGATCAGTGAATTTCAAAAAACCGCAAAGCCAACTTTAGGCGTGATCAATTTCTTGTATACGATACCGTCCATTTCTATGCTTGGTTTTTTAATTCCTTTTTCGGGTGTAGGCAATGCAACTGCGGTCATTGCATTGACAATCTATGCATTGCTGCCTATGGTGCGAAATACGCATACAGGTATTACGAATGTAGAGCCTTCTATTTTGGAAGCGGCAAAAGGTATGGGAAGTACAAGAACAGAGATTTTGTTTAAGATCAAACTCCCGCTTGCGAGCCCTGTGATCATGTCGGGCATCCGAAATATGGTGACGATGACGATCGCTCTTGCAGGTATTGCCTCTTTTATCGGCGCAGGCGGTTTAGGTGTCGCGATCTATCGGGGGATCACGACAAATAATGCGGCAATGACAATGGTCGGCAGTTTATTGATCGCCCTGCTCGCGCTTGTCATGGACTTTGTGCTTGGATTTATTGAAAAACGAATGAAAAGACATCGTGCAAAGCATAAGAAAGCAAACAAAATAATGGCTGTTATCGCGGTTGTACTCTGTTTGGGCATTGCGGGAAGCGTTTTTATAAGTGCACAGCCGAAAGGCACCATACATATTGCTACAAAACCGATGACAGAACAATATGTTCTCGGTGAAATGCTGGACATTCTCATTGAGCAGGACACAGATCTGCATGTGGAACTGACACAGGGTGTTGGCGGCGGAACATCAAATATCCAGCCGGCAATGGAGAGTGGGGAATTTGACCTGTATCCCGAATACACAGGTACGGGCTGGAATATGGTCCTGGGGCACGACGGTCTGTATACGGAAGATTTATTCGGCGAACTGGAAACTGAATACAGCGAGCGCTTTCGCATGCGTTGGGTTGGCATGTATGGATTTAACAATACGTATGGCTTAGTGGTCCGCCGTGAAATTGCGGAAAAATACAACCTGAAAACCTATTCCGATCTGAAATCTGTGGCAGGCAGCCTTACCTTTGGTGCGGAATATGATTTCTTTGAGCGTGAGGACGGCTATGACGCTCTTTGTGAAACCTACGGACTGAATTTTGGCAAAACGATGGATTTAGACATCGGACTTAAATATCAGGCGATCAATCAGAAGAAAATTGATGTGATGGTGATTTTTACAACAGACGGACAGTTAGCGGACTCTGATGTAGTTGTTCTGGAAGATGACAAACATTTTTATCCTTCTTATATCTGCGGAAATGTAATCCGTGCAGAAGTGCTTGAGAAATATCCGGAACTGGAAGTTGTGTTTGAAAAGTTAAACGGGCTGATCGCTGACAGCGATATGGCGGAGATGAACGATTCTGTTGAAACGGAAAATAAAGAGCCGAGGGATGTAGCGAAAGAATTTCTTCGCAGGCATGGTCTTTTACAGTGAGGTAGAGTAAAATGAAAACAGCGATTGAATTTAAGAATATCAAAAAAGTATATGGCGAAAAGATCGTTATGGAAGGATTTGACCTCTCCATAGAAAAAGGCGAATTTGTAACGATCATCGGCTCATCCGGCTGCGGAAAAACAACTGCCCTCAAGATGGTGAACGGTTTGGTTCAGCCGACTTCAGGTGATATATTTGTTGACGGTGAAAATATCCGCGATAAAGATCAGACGCAGCTTCGCAGGAATATCGGTTATGCCATTCAGGGAAATGTACTGTTCCCCCATATAACGGTAGAGCAGAATATCTCTTATGTTCCGAACCTGCTGAACAGACGGGATAAGGCAAAAACAAAAAATGCGGTATCTAAATGGATGAAAATTGTCGGACTTTCGGAAGAACTGAAGCATCGCTATCCGTCCGAACTTTCGGGAGGGCAGCAGCAGCGGGTTGGCATTGCCCGTGCTTTGGCGGCTTCACCGGAGATTCTGCTGATGGATGAGCCCTTTGGCGCAGTAGATGAAATTACACGGGGACAGTTGCAGACAGAATTGAAACGGATCCACAGGCAGACAGATATCACCGTGTTGTTCGTCACCCACGATATTTCAGAGGCGCTGAAACTTGGAACAAAGGTACTTGTTATGAATGACGGTAACATCGAGCAGTTTTCAAAGCCGGAAGACCTGCTTCATCATCCGGCAACGGAATTTGTAAAAGAACTTGTGAAAAAGGAGAACTTATGACGCAAAGTGAAAGAAGAAAGTATTTGATCAAGGCATTACAGCAAGAAAATGAACAGTACAAAGAATTTTTAATTCCCGACGACAGTACACAGCAAAAGTGGTTGCTGCGGGCGTTGTTAAATGTCCGTATGCCGATGATGGCAAGGAATGACTTTCTGGAGATACAAGACGCTTATCTGCAGGAAGAGACCAGGCGCAAAGGAATTACGGAATTTTCTGATCTTCAACCAAATGAACAAGGGTTATATCTATGGCAAGGGGATATCACTACTCTGCGCTGCGACGCTATCGTAAATGCTGCGAACAGCCAAATGCTCGGCTGTTTCTGTCCAAACCACGGTTGTATTGATAACGCCATTCACACTTATGCGGGCGTGCAGCTTCGTTTGGAATGTGCAAAAATAATGAAGCGTCAGGGAACTGAGGAGCCTGTCGGCATGGCAAAGATCACTCCGGCGTTTAATCTGCCTTGCAGTTATGTGATTCATACGGTTGGTCCGATCGTTCAGGGGTGGCTTACGGAAAAGGATAAGGAACTGCTTGCTTCCTGCTATCGTTCCTGTCTGGAACTGGCAGATAGAAACAACCTGAAAAGTATTGCGTTTTGCTGTATCTCAACAGGAGAATTCCATTTTCCAAATGATAAGGCTGCAGAGATCGCAGTGAAGACGGTAAAAGAATACCGACAGCAAACACATACCAATATGGAGGTGATATTCAATGTTTTCAAGGATACAGATTGCAAAATCTACCGGAAATTACTTGGAACAGATTGAACGGCTGAAAGAGGAACTTACACAGGCAGACGCGGTGGTCATTGGGGCTGGAGCGGGTCTTTCTACATCGGCAGGATTTGTCTACAATGGGGAGCGGTTCAGACAATATTTTTCTGATTTTGAGGCGAAGTACGGATTTCACGATATGTATTCCGGCGGATTTTATCCATACAATACATTGGAGGAACACTGGGCATACTGGAGCCGGTATATCTATATCAACCGCTATATGGATGCTCCGAAGCCGGTGTATGACAGGTTGTTGGAGTTGGTGAAGGACAAAGACTATTTTGTCATTACAACAAATGTAGATCACTGTTTCCAGAAAGCCGGATTTGATAAAAAGAGACTGTTTTACACACAGGGAGACTATGGATTGTTCCAGTGCAGCGAACCATGTTGCCAGGAAACCTTTGAAAATGAAGCAATTATCCGCAGTATGATGGAGCAACAGAAAGATATGCGAATTTCCTCTGAATTACTGCCCGTTTGTCCACACTGTGGGAAACCTCTGACCATGAACCTGCGCTCAGATGACCGGTTTGTGGAAGATGAGGGATGGCACGAAGCGGCAGAGCGGTATCGGTGTTTTATACGAAGACACCAGAATAAGCGTATCGTATTTTTAGAACTTGGCGTGGGATATAACACCCCGGGGATCATCAAATATCCTTTCTGGAAGATGGTGAACCAAAATCCGAAAGCTACTTATGCGTGCATTAATAAAGGAGAGGTATATGCTCCAGGGGGGATTATGGAGCGGTCTATCTGTATCAATGGAGATATTGGAGATATGCTTTTATTTATCGGTTCATAATCGGGTCATTTTGTTGACCTGATTGACCCGATTTGTTATAATATGACTAGCGAATGGAAATAAAGGAGATGGTGTTGTGCTTTTTCGTGAAAGTGAAACCATAGAACTGAAGGAGTCCGTTGTAGACGATATAAAAAAAGAAATCATTGCTTTTGCTAATTGTGATGGCGGCAAACTATATATTGGCGTCCGAGATGACGGTACAGTGGTCGGACTTGACGATCCGGATGGCGTTTCTTTGCAGATCAGCAACATGGTAAGGGATGCAATTAAACCAGATGTGACGATGTTCCTGCATTATAAAACAATAGAGGAAGATGGGAAAGAAATAATCGCTGTGGATATTCAACGCGGAACAGATCGTCCATACTATCTTGCTAAAAAGGGAATGAGACCAGAGGGAGTATATGTCAGACAAGGGTATTCTGCCGTTCCTGCCACTGACACAGCAATTCGCCGTATGATTAAGGAAACGGATGGAGACCGCTTTGAGGCTATGCGCTGCTTAA
>CAYOSJ010000061.1:10100-14587 GCA_964406595.1 uncultured Dorea sp. | reverse complement strand
TGTATAAAATTTTGATAAAACCTTGCTGAAAAATCTGCCATGTTTCCACCTATTATTTCTTAACAATCACTACCTGAGTTGCATTTGCATAAGTATCTGTAAAGTTTACATTCTGTTTTCTTTCTTCGGTCACAGTCATACCTGCTGCACCAAAGTCAGCCTTTCCTGCTGAAACGGAAGGAAGAATAGAATCAAATTCCATATCCTCAATCTTAAGTTCATATCCGAGTTTGTCACAAATCGCACGTGCGATATCTGCATCAATACCTACGATCTCATCTCCCTCATAATACTCGTAAGGCTCGAACTCAGCGTTTGTTGCCATAACAAGTACTCCCTTGGAGTGGTCTGTTCCTTCCGGTGTCTCATACCGGAAACTTCCAAGATCATCTCCAATGTAGTTTGCAATAATCTTTTCTACTGTTCCGTCTTCCTGTAACTCCTTAAGTGCTCCGTTCATCTCATCAAGAAGTTCTGTGTTCTCTTTATTTAAGCAGATTGCATACTGCTCATCATCAAAGATACCTTCGATGATCTCTAAATCATCACTCTTCTCTACAAACTTTGCTGCCGGCTGTGCATCGATCACTACACAATCAAGTTTATCTGTTTCCAGTGCCTGCACTGCTGCTGCTCCCTTAGGGTAACGCTTCATCTGGCTGTCACTTTCTACAATATCAGAACAAGCGAGGTCGCCTGTTGTTCCCTGCTGAACTCCAATCGTCAGTCCGGCAAGATCCTCTGCCTTTGTCACTTCAATCTTCTCTGCCTTTTCTTCTGCTTCTTCTTTTCCGCCACATGCTGCCAATGAAAATACACATGCTGCTACCAATAATACGCTTACTAACTTCTTCATTTTCATGAATGATCCCTCCAACCTTTTATTATCATTGCATATTTATGCAAGTGATATACATATATTATCACATTTTCCCAAAAAAACAAGTGGCGTTTTTCACATATTTTCATGAATTTCGCCACTTATTTTATGCATTTTACGCAAAATTATACATTTAAAAAGAATTATTATGCATTCCAGAAGAAATTTTATACACTTTATGCAAATATCATGCCGATCAATGTAGTAAGAATAATCAGTGCTCCGAGCATGATACGGTAGTAACCGAATATCTTGAAATCATTTTTCTTGATGTAATTCATCAGGAATTTGATTGCCACAATGGATAGTCCAAAAGATACCACACAGCCAAGTATCAAAAGCCCGAATTCTGCCGCCGTAAATGAAAGACCAAACTTGATCAGTTTCAGAAGGCTGGCGCCGAACATTGCCGGGATGGCAAGGAAAAATGTAAATTCTGCCGCTACACTTCTTGATACGCCGATCAGCAATGCTCCTATGATCGTCGCACCTGACCTGGACGTACCGGGTATCAGTGCAAGCATCTGGAACACACCGATCCACAAAAGCATCGGGATGGTCAGATCCGCGATCCGGTTGACCTGAGGTCTTTTCCCTGCATTTCGGTTCTCAACAATGATAAAGAGCACACCATATACGATCAGCATGACTGCAACCGGAAAAGGTTTGTAGAATAATTCATCTAATATATCGTTGAAGAGCACTCCTACAACTCCCGCCGGGACAGAGGCTATAAACACCTTGATCCACATTTGCCACGTAAGCATCTTCTGTTTCTGAGTCTTCTTCGGTGAAAATGGATTCAACTTGTGGAAATAAATCACCACGACCGCCATGATCGCGCCAAGTTGGATCACTACATTGAACATCTCCATAAATTCATCGCTCATGCTCGGCGCTAACAAGTCGCCTACCAGGATCAAATGTCCGGTACTGCTCACCGGAAGCCATTCCGTAATACCTTCTACAATTCCAAGAATAATTACTTTTAATACGTCCAACATCTCTTTCTACCCCTTCTTAATTTAGTACATAACTCTCGATATACTTTGCAACGCCATCTGAATCATTGGACCTGGTAATGGCATCTGCTGCTTCTTTCACTGCCGGCTGCGCGTTGTCCATGGCAACCCCTGTGCCTGCCATCCGGATCATACCAATGTCATTGGAACCATCTCCAAAGACCAACATCTCTTCCGGCTTAATCCCCAGACATTCTCCCAGCCACGCAAGAGCAACTCCTTTATGTACACCTTCAGCGTTGACTTCTATATTATTTGCAAGTGCTCCACTGGCTTCAATCCCACGAAGTCCCAGGATACGTTCAAAGGCCTCCATCTTTTCTTCCTGACTTGCAAATAACGCCTGTATCTTATCTACCGGACGGTTCTCCTTCTCAAACAATTCATCAATGTCCTCCACACGGATACGAGAAGTTCTCATATATTCTATCATGGAAGGGCTTGTCACATACCTGTTTGCTTCCTCAAACTTCTTCCGCTCCATATATCCCTGCCCGTCATAGAACACATCACGAATTGTATCATACTCTCCAAATATATCCAATACTTTTTTCGCACTTTCATAAGACAGAAGACTGGAACGCAGCGTCTTTTGATGTTCTGTCTCCACTACCCGCGCCCCGTTCGATGTCACTATATAACGGATTCCTTTATAATGAAAGAATTCCTGTGGCACTCCTTTTAACGGACGCCCTGTGGACGGCACTACTTCAATGCCTTTCTGGATCGCCTGATCAAGAACTTCTCTTGTGTATTCTGTAATTTTCTTGTCCGTTGTCAACAGCGTTCCGTCAAGGTCAAATGCAATCATTTTCACCTTACTCATACACTTTCAATTCCTTTCGCGCCTTTGAAAACAAAAATGTCTGCATACTTATCTTATCAGTACTTCCCTCATAGATAAGCCTGCTCTGTTCCAGCATTTTATCCACCACATCTTTCTGAGACGCCGGTGCAAATACTACCGTATCTTTTGACGGTACTGTAAGGATCAGGTCATCTTCCAATTTATCTACACACACCTGCCAGATATGTTTCATGCACACAGAACTTGCCTCATGGATCCCGTCTGCCAGAATGCCAAAGGCTCCATAAAATGTATTTCCAATGACAAACTCCACGTCCCGCGCCAGGTTCTCACATGCTGTGTGATACAGTTCCTCCACAGATACTGCCGGTGGAATCATGTTATCCTGCAAAATCTCATAAACTTCCTCGCCCCGTTTAATGGCAAAGAGTATCTTAAGATTTCCCACGAATTCAATGGCAGTCGTGCTGTCTATGGACAAAGACTTGCCATTGAGCGCTTTTGAATCTTTCAGTTCATTCTTCACCCACGGGTAAATGGACATTTTTATATTCTCATATCTGTAATGTTCTTCTTCATACTTCTTCATGTAACCTTTCTCCTAATCTGCGTTGCTCGCCGCTATTTTCACTCTGCTCCAGAGATCTCCCATAACTTTCTTGGTATTCTCATTATACACAAAAACTTCATCATTTTCATTATCTGTACGTGGAATATATGCATTAATTCCTTCATAATCTCCGCCCGGTCCGTAGATCGCGTCCATAACCTCCTGATTTGCGGAAGTATATCCCACATAACTGGAGTTATCATAAGCGCCGTCATAGTTCGATGCATAATTGATAAATGCATGGGCAAGTTCTACATTTTTGGCATTCTTTGGAATAACCATTGCATCGGACCAGAGATTCGTTCCGTTCTCCGGCATATAGTATCCCATATCTTCATTCTCGCTCATGACATAAGTTGCATCTCCAGAGTAAATGACTCCCAGAGCCTTTCTTCCCTGCGCCATGTTATCGATGATCTCATCGGTCACGATCTCTGTATCCATCGTCTCTACACATTGCACCAGCCAGTTATATGCCTCCTGAAGTTCTGTTTCATTTCCTGTATTCATAGAATAGCCAAGGGATTTTAACGCCATCATAAAGGAATCCCTTTCGGAATCATAGAGATAAACATCTCCCTTATATTTCTCATTCAAGAAGATTCCGAACCCGTCCGCCTCCAGATCCGCAAGATCTACTTTATTCGTGTCGTATACAATTCCTACCGTTCCCCAGAAATACGGAACCGAATAATCATTATCCGGGTCGTACGGAAGCCCTGTCACCGACTCTGCCAGTTTATCCATACAGTCAAGCCTAGATTTATCAAGTTTCTGTAAAAGATCTTCCTGTATCAGACGCTCGATCATGTAATCACTTGGCACCAGCAAGTCATAGGACTCCCCGTTCGCCACTTTGATATACATCTGCTCATTGGAATCAAAGTTTTCTACCACGACCTTCGCGCCCGTCTCTTTTTCAAAATCTCCAATGATATGTTCTCCGGTATACTCACCCCAATTATAAATGCGAAGAGTCTGCCCTTCGTATGGGCGTTCCAGACTGCCTCTTCCAAAACTTGCAAGGCACACCCCGGCAACGAGTGCTGTACATATTACTGCTGTCGGGATCAGCCTTCTCCTCCTGCCAATGGTATCTTTCTTCTCACGTTTTGCCGCCAGCATCGGGGCAAGATTGATGATAAGGAGCGTCACCGTAATGATCAC
>CAYOSJ010000061.1:8199-10000 GCA_964406595.1 uncultured Dorea sp. | reverse complement strand
AAGCGCAACGCTAAAAGTCGTATATAACGCTTCCATCATATCCTGTGACTCCAGCATGTGCTCATACCAGCGCAGGGAAAACCCTGTGAAGCTGGTCAGAGATTTTCCATCATTAAAGGAAAACACGATCATATACAAGATCGGAAGATAGAAGAACACGATCATCAGAACGATCAACACTCTTCCAAAAAGATGTCTCTTTTTCTTCATGATCATCATGCCTCCTTTCCTTTTCCACCACGATTCCGGATCTCCACCTTACGTACGGACATCATAAGGAGCATCATGATCACTGCCATGATCATGGAGATCGCACTTCCGAAGTTCCACTCTCCTACCGTAATGAACTGGTTCTCGATCATATTTCCGATCAGGAAGAACTGCCCGCCTCCCAGGAGTTTCGGGATAAAGAAGGAACTTACCGCCGGTAAGAATACAAGGGTGATCCCGTTGATCACTCCCGGCAAGGACAACGGCAATGTCACACGCCGGAATGTCTGCGCCGGGCTTGCACCTAGATCTGCACTTGCTTCCAGAAGGGAATTGTCCATCTTGCTTAAAGATGTCTGGATCTGCAAGATCATAAACGGCAGGAAATTATAGACCATTCCAAGCAATACTGCCCCTTCTGTATACAGAAGTTCCATATCTCCCAGTCCGAAGAGCACAAAAACTTTCTGGATCAGCCCGCCTTCACTCAAAAGCCCGATCCACGCGTAAGTTCTTACAAGCATGTTGATCCACATGGGGATCGTAATGCACAATATTAAAATATTCTGCGTCTTCTCCTTGCTGCGTGCGATAAAGTACGCCACCGGGTATCCGAGGAAAAGACAGACAACCGTTGTCTTCACTGCGATGACAAGGGAACGCCAGAGGATCAATAAAAAGTCAGGGTCGGTAAAGAACTTGATATAGTGCTCAAGCGTAAAGGAAAACGTAACAATGCTGTTGCCCTGATCCATAAAGGAATACAGCGCAATAAGCCCCATCGGGAGCACCAGCATGAATGCCGCCCATACCATGTAAGGCAGTGCCAGTTGTGAAAATCTCTTCATTAATATCCCACCTTAGACATAACATGAATATCTTCCGGGAAAAATGTCAGTCCGACCTCCTGGCCTTCCTCGGAATAATCTGTCGTATGAATCTTAAATTCACGTCCCGTTGTAGAAAATGTGATCTGATATACCCCTTCTTTCACATCTTCCGCCTCAAAATCATAATCTACACTGATATCCACACTCTGGTCTTCGTCACTTAACTTCCAGCCCTGTGCGCCCGCCCATGTCTTAAGATCTGTGTCAAGAGCCTGAGATTCTGTGATCTCATCTACCGTCTTAAAGAAATTAAATGCCATCACCGCCTCATTTGCTTTCTCATTCTTCACAAACGGCTGATCTACTACAAAAATAGTACGCTCAATACTCGTTCCTGCAGAAGTAGAAAAGGTAACCGGATATTGCCCCTCTTCCTCGGACAGTTCGTATTCTACTTTGGCAACCGAGATAAATTCATCACTTTCTACCTCCCATGCCTGGGCGTTGGAAAGAGCGATGATCTCTTTATCGTCAAGCGCCTCTACATCATCAATATCCACATAGAAATTATTGGCGCTGATCTTTTCTCTGCCATCTTCACTTGTCACCTCATGGTTGCGGATCACGCGCATATTTACCGTGACACTTGTTCCGGGCACCGTCTCCACCATGATCTCATAATGTACACCTTTAAAAAGAACACTTAAGACTTCTCCTGTCATCTTCCCGTCCTTCACATCTACGATATCAATGTCCTCCGG
>CAYOSJ010000061.1:0-8099 GCA_964406595.1 uncultured Dorea sp. | reverse complement strand
CCGGAAAGCAACGTAGTATTCTTATCCTCATAGCCTTCCAGACCGATGAGTTTCAGCATCTTCATGACTTTCTGGTCGATGATGTCTTTACTTACCTTCTTGATCTTAAGACCAAATGCAATATTCTCATACACACTCAGATGCGGAAATAAAGCATACTTTTGGAATACCGTATTCAGTTCCCGCTCATAGGGCGGTTTTTTACTGATTTCTTCACCGTCAAAAATGACTTTTCCTTCATCTGCCTCAAGGAATCCCCCAAGAATCCGAAGGAGTGTTGTCTTTCCACATCCGCTTGGCCCAAGCAATGTCACGAACTCATTTTCATAAATATCCAGATTGATTCCCTTCAACACGATCTGTCCGTCGAAGTTCTTTACAATCCCTCGAAATTCGATTATTTTCTTCTCTTCCATCTCACATCTCCCTTCTTTCCCCACAGTCTGTCATTCCAATCATTCTCAGAACATCCTGGAAACCAAAATTTCCCTCTTCTGCGCAAAGGAATATATTACTTTTTCCTTCACCTTCTTATGAGTCATCTTCTCCAGCGCCCTGGCATAATAATCAAGTTGTGCGTGATATTTCTCTGCCAGCTCCTTCGGAGAATATATCTGATCCGTCTTGTAATCCAACACTACAAGTCCGTCTTTTTCCTCAAAATACACATCGATGATCCCCTGAACAAGCACGGTCTCTCCCGCCTCTTCTATACCAAGAACAAAGGGCTGTTCTTTATAAAGGCGTCCTGCTCTCGCACAAGTCTTCATACGAATTCCTGCCGGATTCTCAAGGAACCTTAGGATATCGCTTATTCTGATACAGTCTCCCATTTCCTGTGACATTTTCCCTGATTGTACCAGTTCCTGTACCGTTCTTGCAAGAGATTCTTCCGTATAATCTGTGGTAAAATCAAGAAGTTCCAACAGTCTATGGTACGCAGTACCTCTGGACGCGCCAGAAAGTTCTTCCTCTTCCTGCAAAAACTTTGGAATCAGTGGCACTACTTCCGGTTCTTCGTAAGACATCTCACCAAATTCTGTTTCTGCCTCGTCATTTCCTGCCATTTCCAGAAGGTGCGCCCGTTTCTTAAGTTCAGATACCGTATATTTTACTTTCTGGAAACGTCTGTGTTCATAAGGATAACAATAAGAAAACTGCTCCCTTAACATTTCCTGCACCTTCGGTTCGTACACACGCTCTACATCCCAGCTCTCAAGTACCGATTTCTTCATGCGGGAAGTTGCCTCTTCCATCACTTCTTCCCGGACGATGTCTTCGATATGAAGAATGTACCTTTCGATCGGCACGTCCTTCGTCACCCGGACAAGAGACGGCAAGATCCAGTCCCAATAAGTTGCCGCCCTGCCAAGGCGCCCGAAACTTAATTCTTCCTTTTCCCGGGAACGAATCATTTCCAGACTTTCCATCTTTTTTTCCAGATTAGAGATCGTCCCGGTAATGATCAGTTTCTCCTTCGCGCGCGTCAGCGCCACATAGAGCACCCGAAGTTCTTCGCCCAGACTGTCGAGCGTCTCTTCCTTCTGGATCACTTTCTTCATAAGACTCGGGCTCTTTGTCCTTCGCTCCAGGTCTGCCGCGTCAAGCCCAACCCCAAGCCTTGCATGGAGAACCGCACTGCTTCTGGCATCTTGCATGTTAAATCTTTTTCCCATACCTGCTACGAACACGACCGGAAATTCCAGTCCTTTACTCTTATGGATCGTCATCACACGGACCGTATCGGACTGCTCGTCATTTAACGCTGCTTCTCCATAGTCCACATCATATTTCTGTAACTGCTCCATATAACGTACGAAATGAAACACTCCCTTATAACTGGTAGATTCAAAGATCTTCGCCCGTTCCTTTAACATCTCTATATTCGCCTGACGCTGACTTCCGCCCGGCATGGCCGCGACAAAATCTCCGTACCCGGTATCGTCTAATATTCTTCGCAGCAATTCATGCATAGGCATATAGGTCATATAGCCGCGGAACTTCTCCATCTGTGCCAGACAGTGTTCCAGTTTCTCTCGTATCTTCTCATCTTCTCCTTCTTTTCTATAGGAAAAAACTGCATGGTAAAATGTCTGGTCTTTGTATGCACTCCCAATCAGCGCCAGTTCCTCTTCCGTAAGTTTCCCAAAAGGAGAATGTAAGACCGCCGCCAGCGGAATGTCCTGCTGCCAGTTATTCAACACCCTCAGATAATCGAGAAGAACTCCAATCTCCTGGGTTGCAAAATATCCCTCTTTCGTTCCTGCATACGTCGGGATCCCTTCTTTATTCAGCACTTCCGTAAATACATCTGCAAATCCTTTGATACTTCTGGTAAGGATCACAATATCCGAATACTTCACAGGCCGGAACTGTCCAGTTCTTTTATCCACCACCTGATGGTCTCTCACCAGTTGACGGATACGCCCTGCAATGGCACGCGCCTCTAATTCCCGTTCCGAAACAGGCTCCTGCTCTTGCCTTATGTCACTGTCGATCACCAGCACCTCTGTCCGCGCTCCCTCATAAGGCGGATAAGTGGCTCCCACATAGAGCGCTGCCTTTTCATCATAAGCAACGCCTCCAAGCCCCCTGGTCATAATCTGACGGAAGATATAGTTAGCGCTGTCCAGGACTTCCTGCCTGCTCCTGAAATTCTTATGAAGGTCGATCCGCTGCGTCTTGCTGTCCGCTGTACTGTACGTATCGAATTTCTCCATAAACAGTTCCGGTCTGGACAGACGGAACCGATAGATGCTCTGCTTTACATCTCCCACCATGAAAATATTGTATTTCCCTTCTGATATGGTGGAAATACTTGTAAGTATCGTCTCCTGTATCAGGTTGCTGTCCTGATACTCATCGATCATAATCTCCTGAAACTGCTGCTGATACTCTTTTGCCGTGGCAGACGGCACGAACAGGTCGCCCTCTCGCTTAGTCAATATTCGAAGCGCATACTGCTCCATATCCGAGAAGTCGATCAATTCCTTCTCCTGCTTCTTCTCCTCAAACCTGCCGGCAAATTCTTCCACAAGTCCCACCAGTACATTCACCTGCGGACGGCATAACCTGATGTCCGTAAGGATCCCTTCCATATCCTGATAGAAATACTGAGAACTCATATCTTTGACCAGTGTCTTTACTTCCTCGCGGATCGCCTTTACCTGGGAAACTTTTTCTTCCGCCACATTCTTATCCCGATTTGCGGCAAGCTTTTCCCACTTTACATGACCCATGGCGCGGTTCATTTCCGCATAAGTCTGTAACTTCAGAAATCCTTCGATCATCTGTATATCCAGCCGAAGCGCCCCTTCATAAGCGCCGGGCCCATCCGCTTCGGCGCAGACAGCAAGTCCCTGTCGCAGTAATTCGACACATTCCGACAGATATCGCTTTGCATTTTTTTTGATAATCGCAATATAGATACTCTTCTCCAATTCCTCTGCAGTGTCTGCACAGTAGGCTTCCACACAGGAGTTAAGCCAACCCGACGCATCCGGGTAACTTCTGGAAAATTCATAAATCTTCAATACCAGATCTTCAACTTTTTTATCATCTCTTCCACCACCATAAGCCATGATAAGATCCAGATACTCCGGTTCCCCTGCCACGTAGCGCTCCTCTAACATCTCTTCCAGTACATCACGGCGAAGGAGTTTTAATTCTCCCTCTTCCCCGATACGAAACCCCGGATCCAGATCGATCACATGGAAATGATCCCGGATCACCGACAGGCAAAAACTGTGTATCGTTGTAATCTGCGCATGATGAATGAGAGTCGCCTGCTGTTTCAGATGCTCATTGTCCGGACATTCCTCTATCTTCTTCTCAATGGCAATGCGGATCCTGTCTTTCATCTCCGCGGCTGCCGCTTCTGTAAATGTCACGATCAGCAGCCTGTCCACACTTACAGGATCCGTCTCATCTGTCAGCATGGCAATGATACGCTCCACCAGCACTGCTGTTTTTCCGGAACCGGCGGCTGCGGAGACAAGAATATTACGGCCACGAAGGTCAATGACCTGCTGTTGTTCCGTTGTCCATGGCATACTCACTTTACGTCTCCTCCTTTTTGATCATCTGCTGTCTTTGCCTGCATCTTCGCGATTGCTTCGTCTTTTGTCATCTTCCCGATATCCCGGTAATGATAACCTGCGATCTTCACATCAAAGCCACACACATGACGATATTTACAATAATCACAGCCGCTCTCCTGACCTCTTCGATAAGGAAGGGCAGACACCTCTCCTTCCAGTATCTTCCCGTGAGTCTCCTCGATCTTCTGTATGGCATATTCCATCATCGCAAAAAACTGTTCTTCCGATACTGCCTTGGAAGTCCTGGAAAGACTTCCATTCTTATTGAATTTTACCGGAACCGCCAGAGATTCTCCCTGCATACTCCTGTCCAGATGGACAAGCGCCTCGTCCTTCAGATTGATCATACCGTCCGGTTTCAATTCTTTTAGAATCTCCTGTTCCTGTACAAGTTGTCTCTTTTCATCTGTGTCCTGCTCCTGAAAGATCACCTTGTCTACAAGAGGATCCTGTATCCGATAATAGAACACACCTGCCGGGACAACTTCTTTCTCCGGGTTTTGTCTCTTTTGTGCCTGCACCGCCGCATCCATATATACCATCAGCTGCAGCTGCAGCCCATGATACAGCGCCACCACATCGAATGCCTTTTTTCCCGTCTTATAATCCAGGACTTTTACATAAACCTTATCGCCATCCTCGCAAGTGTCGATCCGGTCAATCTTCCCATTTCCAAAGCGGAACTCATAGGCTGCCGGAGTAAAATCTCCCGCCGCCAGTTGTCTGGTAAGCGCCCATACCGTTCGCTCCAGCATCCGTTTGATACACACGATCTTATATGCATTCCGCGCGGAACTTTGAAGGATCAGGTTCCCATAATCTGCCGCCGCTTTTTCCACACTTTCATCGATCCATGCATTTCTCTCTTCTTCCGTAAGGTCTGTCCATGACAGCCCTTCCCGCTCGATCCTCTTTGAAAAATATTCCAGCGCACTGTGGCACACATTTCCCAGATCCACTGCCTGAAATTCATATTCCTGCCGTTCTCTTAAGTGCAGCCCATAAGTCAGGAAATGTGCAAATGCGCAGGCTGAGAATCGCTCCATCCGTGTGATACTGTCCTCAAAGTTCTCCCCGTAAAGTTTCTCTGCCACACGTCTGGTCAGCCCATCTGCCGGGCAGTGGTAATACCCTGCCAGAAGAAGTTCTTCTACTTTCTTCTGCCATTCCGGTTTCTTCAGATACCATGCATACAGTTCCTGCCAGGCTGCATCCATCCCATCCACAGACTGGAATCCCCGGATCAATTCCCGGACGCCCATCTCTTCTGTCAGTTCCCGCTCATGTAATTTTTTATACTCCTCATCCTGTACTGTAAGAAGCGGATACATTCTCAGGATCTCCTGTATGAGATAAGACGCTCCCATACTCTTCCCATCAGAAGAGACTTTGCTATAATAAATATCCAATCGCTCCGACGGTTTCGTCAGATTCGTATACAGATAAAACTTCTGCACATAGGCCTGCTCTTTTCCTCCCGGCGCAAGAGACAGTTTCTCTTTTTCAAATCTTTCCCTGTCACGCTCAGACAACAGACCTGTGCGAAGAAGATTGCCCGGAAGATACGCCGCACCCGCTCCTATAAAAATAAGTGCTTTGATATCTTTCAGCCGGGTCCTTAACACATCTCCTGCCACCACCTGATCTACGCCCGGAGGGATCACGCCTACACGCGCCTCCGAAAGTCCCGCATCCAGAAGTTTGCAGTATTCACTCAGACTTACCTGTTCGTCTCCGAGAAGTTCTACGAACTTTTCAAATAATTCAATGAGGATCCGATAAATCTGTGCATACTCTTTCGCCAGTGACAACTCTCCTGCGTCCTGAAAGGATTCTTCCCGCATTTTCAATTTCAACTGCAGTTCTTCCTTTACCATAAAGTCATAGAGCGCCATCGTGATGTCTTTTACCGTTTTTCTCCGCTGTTTTAGCACATAGACGAAGGCATCCACCTTCTCCACAAACGCCACCCGGCAATGATTTAAGTGCGTAAGTTCTTCCTCCTGCTGCCCGCGGAGCAAACGGTTCCAGCTCTCCTGCCATTTCTTATATCCCCGGATCCCAAGCCCTATGACATAATTTTCCAGGGCGCAGGTATCCTCGTAAGAGATGCCGCTTAAGTCTGTCCGAAGGAAACGGAACACACTCTCATAAGTAAAATTCTGCTCCACCATACTTAAAAGGCTTCTTACATACTCTACAAAAGGATTGAGGAGAATACTTCTTTTATGATCCATAAACACCGGGATCTGATACGCCTCAAATGCCTCTTCCAGATAATCGCCGTAAGTATCCATGTCACTTACGATCACACCAATCTCCCGATAACGATACCCCTGGGTACGCGCAAGTTCCCGGATCCGTCCTGCTGCCGCAAGGGCTTCTCCTCTGGGATTTGCCGCTACATGAAGCATGATCTGGTCTGTTTCCTCCCGGTAGGTCTCCCGCCCGTACCGGAACAGATTCTTTTCCAGAAACGAAAGCGCAGGAGACTCCCGGAAACGGTACGGCGTCTCCTCATATAACGTTATCTCATCCTCGATGGCCACCCCTGCCTCTCTTGCGATCTCCACAAGAGAAGATGTCATTTTCTTACTGAGCGCAAACAACTGATACGGGTGCTTATAAGAATATGGATTTTCACGGGCATCTATCGTAACTGTCACCATAACTTTCCGGCAATACTTAAGAAGTTCCTGAAGCAGGCGGTTCTGTACCGGAGTAAATCCTGTGAATCCATCCAGCACGACCGTACTGTTCTTCAGCAACTCTGATCTTACGATCTCTTTGCTCAAGACATCAAGAAGTTCTTCCTTTGTAATATATTTCTTTTGCAGATAATCCGTAAACCCATGATATAGTACCTGAATATCTTTTAACTTATAATAGAGCCCGCTGTCTTTACCGACGGACTCTATCACTCTCTCAAGTTCTTCCTCGCCAATATCATATTGGGTAAATTCAGAGATCACCGACTTCACCTCACTGATATAGCCAGGTTTTTTCATATTTCCCCGTAATATATGCAGTTCCTTCTCGTGATCCCCCGCGATCTTACGAAGGATCAGGTTCTTCCCTTCATCATCAAGTACGGGAAGTTCTCCGCCGCCAGTCTCTTCAAAGACACGATAAGCAAGACGTCCGAAACTTAAGACGTCTATATTCATGATCCCACCGTCCGGGTGTTTTCCTACCAGTTCTTTCTGCGTCTGCATCGTGAACTGCTCCGGAACAAGGACAATAAAGTTCTGTTCCGGATATTTTCTGGACTGATCAATGACATACTTATACAATTCGTGTGATTTTCCGGAACCTGACGGCCCGAAGATAAACTGCAAAGACATACTATCTATCTTTCCTTCCTATTTTGCCATTTCATAGATTGCAAGCATATCTGCTTCTTTTACATTTCCTATAACAGTTATCTATTTCTTTACATTCTCTTTCGCCGCCATCTCACAAACGGTAAGTTTTAAGATGTGAACGGCGTCCACCATCTTATCTGCAAATTCCCAATCGTCTTTTCCGGTGTTATGTTTCATCAATACACGCAGCCCATGCTTCTTCTCTTCTATGTCTGTAAGGATCTCCATCTCTCCCTGCCCTATGATGCTTTTGTAATATGCCGTATATCCACATGCCTGTGCCGCTTCTCTTATCGCATAATCTGTATCCATCTCAAATCCTACATTCCCACATTTCTTAAGAAGGTCAATCTTCCTGCCTTCTTTTCCACTGTGGAAATAGAACACGTCACGACCGTCCTCCTTCGCATGACCAAAATTCATAGGCACAATATACACCTGACCATCGTCCACAAATCCTACTCTTGCACAACTGCAGGCATTGATGATCTCTGCGATCGCAGCCTGGTCCGTTACTTCTCTATCTTTCCTTCTCATGTCAGTCCTCCTCTTCTTAAACGACTATCCTTGAATACCTACTTTTTATTATAACAATTTCTGACTGCCTGTACAACTTAACTTTTTCAGATAAAAT
>CAYOSJ010000060.1:0-14794 GCA_964406595.1 uncultured Dorea sp. | reverse complement strand
TGTGCAGAGAGCCTGACGGCAAAAGGATATATCCAGGCAAAGTAGAAAAATGTACTTTCATTAGCCGTGACCCAGGGGAATTCTATAGTTTTTTATTTTACAGGAACGGGAAACAGTCGTTATATTGCAAAAAGGATTGTGGAAGTTACAGGAGAACAGTTTATCAGCATGAATGATGAGATCGTGCGTCAAAAGTATGGTTTGTGATGGACTGTGGTACAGAGATTGGAAATGCAGCAAAATATAATCAAAGACTGTGTGCAAAAAAACATTTTGCTTATATGGGAACTGCTCAGGTGGTAATGCCAGAAAATTATATTGCAATGTTTGCTGTCCCTGGAGAGAATGAAGCAGGAATGATTATTGAAAAAGCAGAAACTTTTTATGCAAATGACAAGTGCATTAGTTGTGGAAAATGCGTAGCCTTATGTCCATTGAATAATATTAAATTAGAAAACGGGAAGAAGAGTGTCGGGAAACCAAGATATTATTGTAAAAAAGGGGAATAAGGGAAGGAACTTTATGTATTAATGACAGGCTATCTTTTTTTAATCAATTTTATAACTTTTTTCTTGTTTGGTTACGATAAAAGAAAAGCAAGGAAAAACGAATGGCGTATATCAGAGAAAACGCTCCAGTTGCTTGCGGCGGCAGGAGGGGCGGCAGGTGCATGGCTTGGAATGTATGTATTTCGTCATAAGACGATGAAGAAAAAATTTACAGTAGGAGTACCAGTGATGCTAATATTGCAGACTGTCGGAATCTTAAACGTTTTCTTCCCATTTTTTTGATATTAAGTTGACAGCGAGGTCTTTTAAGTGTATCATGATAAGCGAACAATCTGTTTCAGGGCGAGGTGTAATTCCTCACCGGCGGTGAAGGGTATAGATTAGAATGCTACAAGTCCGCGAGCTGTATAATAACATTGTTATCAGATGATAATGAGACACAGCAGAATGGGTTAGAATCCCATACCGACGGTATAGTCCGGATGAAAGAAACAAAGAATACTTTTTGTGTATTTTATGTGTCTTGAAATGTTATGTTTCAAGGCACTTTTGTTTCCTGTCAGATTCTTCATAATCATTTTATTTCAGGAGGAATTGATATGTTACAAGAAGTGAAAGGCAAGACGAGTAATGCGAGTAGTTACACAACATTGAAGGTTGTGAAAATGGGGATGTTGGTGGCAATTTCTGTTGCACTGGTATATTTTATTCATTTTCCGATCTTTCCGGCGGTAGCATTCTTGGAATACGATCCGGCAGATATCTCTATTTTAATTGGAACTTTTGTATTTGGTCCGGTGGTGGGAGTACTGCTTACTGTAGTAACGTCAGTGATCCAGGGATTGACAGTAAGTGCGGCCAGTGGTTTCTACGGGATATTGATGCATATTATTGCGACAAGTACGCTGGCGTTAGTAGCGGGTTCTGTTTATCAGAAAAATAAGACGAAGAAGCAGGCAATCATAGGATTGATTCTTGGAATGCTGGCGATGGGAGTTGTGATGATAGGAGCGAACTTGATCATTACGCCTCTGTTCATGGGTGTCCCAAGAAATGTAGTATGGGAACTTATGCCGTTTATTGTTGGGTTTAATCTGATGAAAGCGGGTATCAATGGAATCGTTACATTTTTGGTGTATAAGAGAATTGCAACATTTTTACGTAAATAAAAGAGAAAAGAGAGTTGGAGCATCACTTCCAACTCTAATTTTTTGTTTTATTTGGGCTGTACAGATGTTATAATTAAGAATAAGATATCATTCATATATGTATGATGAGGTAAAGAATTATGATGAAAAGTATTTTAAACTATACTCAGAATCGCGAATTATCATGGCTCAAGTTTAATCAGAGAGTACTGGAAGAGGCACAGGATCCGACGGTGCCGCTTTTGGAACGTATGAAATTTGTTGCGATCTTCACAAGCAATCTGGACGAATTTTTTATGATCCGTGTAGGAAGTCTTTTTGATATGGCACATACCGATGCAGGTGCTGAAGATGCACGTTCCGGCATGACTCCGAAAGAACAGATCGACAGCATCTTAAAGGAAGTTGCACCGCTTTACAAAGAGCGTGATAAGACTTATGCGGAGATTAAGAAACAACTGCAGCCTTATGGTGTGTGCGGGCTGGATTTTAAGGAACTGGAGCAGCAGGAAAAGAAGTATGTAAAGAAGTATTTTAAAGAGCAGATTCTTCCAGTCCTTTCGCCACAGATCGTAGATGCCAATCATCCGTTCCCGCATCTTATCAATAAAGAAATCTATGTGACGGCAACTTTGAAATCGAAAGACAAGTCTATGTTTGGCATTGTCCCGGTACCACTTTATGTGCCGGAGGTCTTATACCTTCCGGGACATGATATCCGCTATATCCGTATGGAAAAAGTGATCATGGAACATTTAAACCTTGTATTTTCCCAGTATGAGGTGGCGGATCCGAATTATATCCGGGTAACGAGAAATGGAGATGTGGCGCCTGATGATGAGGCACTGGAGATCAGTGATGATTTCCGCCATCTTATGCGTCAGACACTCCATAAGAGGCGCAGAATGGCAGTTGTACGTCTCGAGACGGCAGAAAAACTCCTTCCTGAAAATGAGAAATTCTTCTGTGATAAATTTAAGATCAAACCGAATCAGATCTTCCGCACGAAGATGCCCATGAAACTGGATTATGTATTTACCATTAGTGGAGAACTGCCGGAGGCTATGAAGCGTTCTCTTATCTATGCGCCGTTTTCACCGCAGAATCCGCCGTGGCTTCGGGATACAAGCATGATGAAACAGGTGAAGAAAAAAGATGTGCTCTTATTCTATCCTTATGAGAGTATGAATCCGTTCCTCAGGATGATCAAAGAGGCGTCTACGGATCCGAATGTTATGACCATTAAGATTACCATTTATCGTCTGGCAAAGAAAGCAAGGCTGGTAGAATATCTGTGTGCGGCGGCGGAAAATGGTAAGGAAGTAACGGTTTTGATCGAACTTCGTGCAAGATTCGACGAGCAGAACAATATCGACTGGTCTGAGCGTCTGGAAGAGGCAGGCTGCCGCGTGATCTACGGATTTGAAGGGTATAAAGTACATTCTAAGATCTGCCTGATCACTTACAGAAATCGTAATGAGATCCAGTATATCACGCAGATCGGTACAGGAAACTATAATGAGAAGACAGCCGGCATGTATACGGATCTGTCGCTTATGACCGCTGACCCGGGAATCGGAAGAGATGCGACAGAGTTTTTTAAGAATATGTCGATCGGCAATCTGGCAGGTATCTATGATTATCTGATCGTAGCGCCGACCAGTCTCAAGAAGAAAGTGCTGTACCTGATGGACGAGGAGATAAAAAAGGGTACAGACGGACGTATCGTGATGAAGATGAACTCATTGACAGATGTGGATTTTATCGAAAAAGTATGTGAGGCGTCACAGGCGGGAGTGCAGGTCGACCTGATCGTAAGAGGCATCTGCTGCATACTTCCGGGAGTGAAAGGCTATACAGAGAATGTCAGAGTTATGAGTATCGTAGGAAGATATCTGGAGCATCCGCGGATCTTTCGTTTTGGTGTGGGTGCAGAGCAGAAGTTGTATATTGGTTCTGCAGACATGATGACAAGAAATACAGAGAAGCGGGTGGAAGTAGCAGTCCCGGTGCTTGATGAGGATATTAAGAAGCAGATCAATCATTATCTGGATGTCATGCTGAATGATAATGTGAAGGCACGCGTTCTCCAAAGTGACGGGAGATATAAGAAGAAGGAACAGGAAGAGCCGTATATCGACTCTCAGGCTGTGTTTATGGACGAAGCGCTCCGTACAGAACCTGTAGTTCCTTCCGGTAAGGAGAAAAAACTTTTTCAGACGTTGAAGGGATTTCAAAAACTGCTTCGCAGATAACAAGGAATACAGACAGAATCAGATGGGAGTAAGACTGGAATATATGGGAAAATCACTCTATATCGCAGAGAAACCCAGCGTGGCACAGGAATTTGCAAAAGCATTAAAATTAAATACGAGAAGACAGGACGGATATCTGGAATCAGAGGATTCTATTGTGACATGGTGCGTGGGGCATTTGGTCACCATGTGCTATCCCGAAGAATATGACGTATCCTTTAAGAAGTGGAGTCTTGAGGCATTGCCGTTTATCCCTGAGGAATTCAAATATGAGGTCATTCCAAATGTGGCAAAGCAGTACAAGATCGTGGCAGGACTTCTCAACCGTCAGGATGTGGATACCATCTATGTGTGCACGGACTCGGGACGTGAAGGAGAATACATCTATCGTCTTGTGGAGCAGCAGGCGAAAGTGAAAGGAAAGAACAGACGGCGCGTATGGATCGATTCCCAGACAGAGGAAGAGATCCTGCGGGGGATCCGTGAGGCGAAAGATCTAAGTGAGTATGATAATCTGTCGGCATCTGCTTATCTCAGGGCGAAGGAAGATTATCTGATGGGAATTAATTTTTCCCGTCTTCTGACTTTGAAATACGGAAACAGTATTTCGAATTATCTTGGCACACGGTATTCTGTGATCTCCGTAGGACGGGTGATGACTTGTGTGCTCGGAATGGTGGTGCGAAGAGAGCGGGAGATCCGTGAGTTTGTAGAGACGACCTTTTTCCGTGTTCTTGGCAATATCGGAGAGACAGGTCAGACATTTGGAGCCGAATGGAGAGCGGTACAGGGTTCTAAGTGGTTTGCGTCTTTTGATCTCTATAAAGAAAATGGTTTTAAAGAAAAGGCAAAGGCAAGAGAACTGGTTGCATATCTGGAAGAAGGGCAGCCGATAACTGCATGTATAGAAACTGTGGAGAAGAAAAAGGAAAAGAAGAATCCACCGTTGTTATTTAACCTGGCAGAACTACAGAATGAATGCTCGAAACGATTTAAGATAAGTCCTGACGAGACACTTCGTATCGCGCAGGAATTGTACGAGAAGAAACTGGTGACTTATCCAAGAACAGATGCGCGTGTGCTGTCTACAGCCGTGGCGAAAGAGATCCATAAGAACTTAAATGACCTTATGAAGTATGAGCCGGCAGTTCCTTACCTGCAGGAGATCGCAGGATTCGCAAGTCATAAAGGGCTGGCAAAGACAAGGTATGTTGATGATAAGCAGATCACAGACCATTATGCGATCATTCCGACCGGGCAGGGCATGCATGCGTTGAAGAGTCTGTCCGGCACTTCCAGAGCGGTCTATGATGTGATCGTACGAAGATTTTTAAGCATTTTTTACCCGGCTGCCGTCTATCAGAAAATGGCGGTGACGGCAAAGATCAAAGGAGAAGCATTTTTTGCAAATTTTAAACTGCTGGCAGAGGAAGGTTATCTGAAAGTGGCGGGAATACCGGAAAAGAAGACAGGCGATGTGTCAGAGAATTCCCGGGACAGCGCAGAGAACCAGACGAAAGCATTTTTTGAGAAAGTAAAGAACTTAAAAAAAGGTATGGAAGTTCCGGTGCAGTCGCTGGAGATCAAAGAAGGAAAGACTTCTCCTCCGAAACGCTATAATTCCGGTTCTCTTATCCTTGCCATGGAGAATGCAGGGCAACTGATCGAGGATGAGGAACTGCGGGCACAGATCAGGGGAAGTGGCATCGGAACCAGTGCGACCAGAGGAGAGATATTAAAAAAATTGTGTAATAACAAGTATCTGGCGCTTAATAAAAAAACGCAGATCGTTACGCCTACGATGTTGGGCGAGATGATATATGACGTTGTAGACAATTCCATTCGATCACTTTTAAATCCGGAACTTACGGCAAGCTGGGAAAAAGGGCTTACTTATGTGGCGGACGGAGAGATCACTCCGGAAGAGTATATGGTAAAACTTGACCGGTTTATCGTAGGGTGGACATCTGCAGTGAAAGGGCTTGCAAATCAACGTCAGTTGCATGGCTGTTATGACAAAGTAGCAGCATATTATAAGAAAAGCAGGAGGTTGTAGGGCATGAAAGGATTAACAGTAAAAGAGTTGTATACAGTGGAAGAGACGATCGCAAAAGATATCTTTGACGGTGTGACTTACCCATGGGAGGTACTTCCAAAGATCAGCGAGTTTATCATGAAACTGGGGGAGACACTGCCAGAAGAAGAATATGATAAAGTCGGAGAAAATGTGTGGATCGCAAGATCGGCCAAAGTATTTGAATCTGCATATATAAACGGACCGGCGATCATCGGGAAGAATGCAGAGGTAAGGCACTGCGCGTTCATTCGTGGAAATGCCATTGTAGGCGAGGGCGCGGTAGTTGGAAACTCCACAGAACTTAAGAATGTGATTCTGTTCAATAAGGTACAGGTGCCACATTATAACTATGTGGGAGACTCTATCCTTGGATATAAAGCGCACATGGGTGCAGGTTCTATCACATCAAATGTAAAATCTGATAAGAAACTGGTGGTTGTAAAGACGCCGGAAGGCAATATTGAGACAGGCATGAAAAAGTTCGGCGCTATGCTTGGTGATGAAGTAGAAGTAGGCTGTGGAACGGTTCTGAATCCGGGCAGCGTTGTAGGAAGCCATACAAATATCTATCCATTATCTTCTGTAAGAGGATATGTTCCTGCAGGAAGTATCTATAAGAAACAGGGAGAGATTGTAGAAAAAATATCATAATTTTTGTTGACATTTCCGTTTCCTTGTGCTAACATAACTGAAAACAGCACTTCAATGCTTTAAAGCGTAACGGTTTAAAGCGAAATATAAAAAGAAGTGTAGATGACAGTATAAGAAAGAAGGGCAGCAAAATGGTAATCAAGTTAGTTATGTTAATTGTATTCTTTGTAGTGATGGTGTCAGTAGGGATCTATACAAGAAAGCACGCTACAAGTGTAGACGGATATGTATTAGGAGGACGTTCGGTAGGTCCGTGGCTTACCGCGTTTGCTTATGGGACTTCTTATTTCTCGGCAGTTGTATTCGTAGGATATGCAGGACAGTTTGGGTGGAAGTACGGGCTGTCAAGTACATGGATCGGTATCGGGAATGCGCTGATCGGAAGTCTGATGGCATGGGTCATTCTCGGAAGGCGTACGAAAGTTATGACGCAGCATCTGAGTTCTAAGACAATGCCGGATTTCTTCGGTTCACGATATGAGAGCAAGGCGCTCAAGATCGCAGCTTCCGCAATTGTGTTTGTGTTCCTTGTACCGTATACTGCATCGGTATACAATGGCCTGTCAAGATTATTCGGAATGGCATTTCACATTCCTTATGCATACTGCGTGATCGGAATGGCAGTATTTACTGCGATCTATGTCATTCTCGGAGGTTATATGGCAACAGCGATCAATGATTTTATCCAGGGAATGGTCATGTTGGGCGGGATTATCGCAGTGATCGGAGCAGTGCTGTCAGGTCAGGGCGGATTTATAGAAGCCGTGAAGAAAATGGCAGAGATTCCAAGTGATATTCCGGTTACGTTAGGGCAGCCCGGGGCATTTACCTCATTTTTCGGACCGGATCCTCTGAACCTTTTAGGTGTAGTGATATTGACGTCTCTTGGAACATGGGGACTTCCGCAGATGGTCGGGAAATTTTACGCCATCAAAGATGAGAAAGCGATCAACACAGGTACAGTGATCTCTACATTATTTGCAGTGGTCATTTCGGGAGGATGCTATTTCCTTGGAGGATTTGGAAGGCTGTTCGATAACCCGGCTCTGTATGATGAGAGTGGAAATATGGTGTTTGATGGAATCGTTCCGTATATGCTGTCTACATTGCCGGATATTCTTATCGGTATTGTAGTCGTACTGGTATTATCCGCATCCATGTCTACGCTGGCATCTTTGGTCCTGACTTCCAGTTCTACGCTTACGCTTGATTTCTTAAAAGATAATATAATGAAAGATATGAGCGAAAAGAAGCAGGTTCGCGTGATGCAGATATTAGTTGTGTTTTTCATCGTGTTGTCGCTGGTCATCGCTCTTGATCCTCCGACATTTATCGCGCAGCTGATGGGTATCTCCTGGGGAGCGCTGGCAGGTGCATTCCTTGCGCCATTCCTGTATGGCCTGTACTGGAAAGGTGTGACAAAAGCAGCCGTGTGGGCAAGTTTTGCAGCCGGAGTGGGCATTACGGTTTCCAATATGTTTCTTCATTATATTGCTTCACCTATTAATGCAGGCGCGGTGGCAATGATCGCAGGTCTTGTGATCGTACCGGTCGTAAGCGTTGTGACGCCAAAGCCGGAGAAAGAGAAAATGGACGCGCTTTTCGAGTGTTATGAAGAAACGGTAACCATTACAAAGAAACGTTCTCTGGAAGCAGATTAAATGATAATTGTGAAAAACAGGAGAAAAAGATAAAAAACATCAAGGAAAGTGATTAAATTCATCACTTTCCTTTTTTGTTTTTGTATGCTAGTATAATAGAAGTCTTAAAATAAGACAATAAAATTGATGGATTTTAATTAAAAGAATTTCATGAATGAAAGAGGTTAGCAAGATGAAGAATTACCAGAAGTATGAGAGAACTTATTTTATGCCGCCGGAGGTCAGTTATGACTGGGCAAAGAAAGACTATATTGACACACCGCCGATGTGGTGCAGTGTTGATCTGCGCGACGGCAATCAGGCGCTTATCGAGCCTATGAGCCTGGAAGAGAAACTGGAATTCTTCCAGTTGCTTGTGAAAGTCGGCTTTAAGTCGATCGAGGTTGGATTTCCGGCAGCGTCGGAGACAGAATATCAGTTTATGAGAACGCTGATCGAGAAAGATATGATCCCTGCTGATGTGACGGTACAGGTACTGACACAGGCGAGAGAGCATATCATTAAGAAAACATTTGAGGCAGTGAAGGGCGCGCCTCATGCGGTGATCCATCTCTATAATTCGACATCTGTGGCGCAGAGGGAGCAGGTGTTCAGAAAGAGTAAGGAAGAGATCAAGAAGATCGCCATTGATGGGGCAAAGTTGTTGTCAAAACTGGCTTCTGAGACAGATGGTAATTTTACCTTCCAGTACAGCCCTGAGAGTTTCCCAGGAACGGAGGTTGATTATGCCGTTGACGTATGTAACGCAGTCCTTGACGTATGGAAGCCGAGCCAGGATAATAAGGCGATCATCAATATCCCGACTACCGTGGAAAATGCAATGCCTCATGTATTTGCAACACAGCTTGAGTATGTACATAAGCATCTGAAATACCGCGACAGCGTCATCTTGTGCCTCCATCCGCACAATGACAGAGGAACCGGCGTTGCGACCGCAGAACTGGGGGTACTGGCAGGAGCAGACCGCATCGAAGGGACTTTATTTGGAAACGGTGAACGTACAGGTAACGTGGATATCATCACAATGGCAATGAATATGTATTCCCACGGCGTAGATCCGGGACTGGATTTCTCTGATATGTCTACGATCCGTGAGACTTATGAGCGTCTGACAAGAATGGAAGTGAACCCCCGTCAGCCTTATGGAGGAGATCTGGTGTTTACTGCATTTTCAGGTTCGCACCAGGACGCGATCGCGAAAGGGATGACCTGGAGAGAGGAAAAAGACTGTGAGAAATGGACGGTTCCATATCTGCCGATCGACCCACAGGATGTGGGAAGGAAATATGATTCTGACGTGATCCGTATCAATAGCCAGTCAGGAAAAGGCGGCGTAAGTTATATCCTGAAACAGAGTTATGGCATGAACCTGCCGCAGGAGATGCGCGAGGAAGTCGGCTATCTGGTAAAAGACGTATCCGACAAAGCGCACAAAGAACTTACACCGGACTGGGTATACCAGATATTTTCCGACAATTATATCAATACAAAGCCTGTCTTCCATATTGATGAATGTCATTTTAAGCAGACAGATGGGATTACGGCAGAGGTGCTATTGAATCATGGCGGAGAGAGCCGCACCATTACTGCGATCGGAAATGGACGTTTAGATGCGGTAAGCAATGCGATCAAGCAGTATTTTGGCGTTAGCTATGAACTTCGCTACTATGAGGAGCATACACTTTCCAAAGGCTCTTCAGCGAAAGCGGCGTCTTATGTTGGTGTTGTCCATGGGGATAAGACTTTCTGGGGTGTTGGAATAGATGCGGATATCATCCGTTCTTCCATCGAAGCGCTGATCGTGGCGGTGAATAAGATCGAGGCGATCGGAAATGCAGATGGCTGCAAAGACGCAAGGATGATTGAGATCATGAATTATATCCAGGCAAATTATATTGATATCACACTGGAAGACCTGGCAGAGCATTTTTACCTGTCCAAACCGTATATTTCCAAGTATATCAAAGAGAAGTCGGGCATGACGTTCGGAGAACTTGTGAAAAAGATCCGTATGAAGAAAGCGAAGGCGCTTCTTAAGAGCAGCAATATGACAGTGGAAAACATCGCATTGACTGTGGGTTATCAGAACGTGGAACATTTTAACCGGTTATTTAAGAAGGCGTATGAGATGACTCCGGTGCAGTTTAGAAATCAGAAATAAAGTGTCAAAATATTAACAAAATATCGTGAAAAACTATTGCAGTTCATTTTGAAAAATAGTATACTATAATAGGCAAAAATTTGGTTATACTTTTGACGATCAGAGGAAAATGGAGGGCGAAACTATGGGCAACATAGCAACAGACAATGCAGCATGTAACCGCATTGCAGGATTACTTGATGCAGACAGTTTTGTTGAGATCGGCGGTGCGGTAACAGCCAGAACTACAGATTTCAACATGCAGGAAAAAGATACTCCGGCAGACGGTGTTATTACCGGTTATGGAGTTATTGATGGGAATCTGGTGTATGTATACAGCCAGGACGCTTCGGTTCTTAACGGGGCGATCGGCGAGATGCATGCAAAGAAGATTGCGAATATTTATGATATGGCAATGAAGATGGGAGCGCCGGTGATCGGTCTTATCGACTGTGCGGGCTTAAGGCTTCAGGAAGCGACCGATGCGCTTGAGGCGTTTGGTACATTATATATGAAACAGTCTGTGGCGTCAGGAGTGATCCCGCAGATCACAGCCATCTTTGGCAAATGTGGAGGAGGATTGTCCGTGGTTCCGGCACTTTCAGACTTTACATTTATGGAAGAGGCGAAGGCAAGATTATTTGTAAATTCCCCGAATGCAATTCCGGGAAATGAGATCTCCAAATGTGATACATCTTCCGCACAGTTCCAGAGCGAGGCAGGTCTCGTAGATGATATTGGAACTGAGGCAGAGGTCCTTGGCGATATCCGTGCACTGGTAGCGATGCTTCCATGCAACAACGAGGAGAATGTATCTTACGAAGAGTGTACAGACGATCTGAATCGTGTATGTGCAAACATTGAAAATACAAAAGAGGATGCAGCGATCGCTCTTGCTGAGATTTCTGACAGCGGTATTTTCTTTGAGACAAAGAAGAATTATGCGAAGGATATGGTGACTGGATTCATCCGCCTGAATGGTATGACAGTAGGCGCAGTTGCCAATCGTGTGAAAGTATATAATGAAGAGGCAGAAGTAGTGGAAGAATTTGACGGTTCTTTATCTGTAGCGGGAGCAAGAAAGGCGGCAGAGTTCGTAGAGTTCTGTGACGCATTTAATATTCCGGTACTGACACTTACGAATGTCAATGGATTTGCGGCATGTAAATGTGCAGAGAAGAATCTGGCAAAGGCGGCAGCGAAACTCACTTATACATTTGCAAATGCGACAGTTCCAAAGGTAAATGTTATCGTCGGCAAGGCTTATGGAAGTGCTTATGTGACGATGAACAGCAAAGCGATCGGCGCAGATATGGTATATGCATGGCCAACAGCAGAGATCGGTATGATGGATGCGAATCTTGCGGCAAAGATCATGTACGCGGATAAGGACGCTGACACGATCAGGGAAAAAGCAGCAGAATATAAAGAACTGCAGTCCAGCCCGCTTTCAGCAGCAAGAAGGGGATACGTAGACACGATCATCGAGCCTGCAGATACTAGAAAATATGTAATCGGAGCATTTGAGATGCTGTTCACAAAGAGAGAGGAACGTCCGATGAAAAAGCATGGAACAGTTTAGTGAGGTGGAGCAAAGTGAAGAAAAAGATTAGCTTATTACTCTGTCTGCTTGTCATGATGTTCGTTGTTACCGGATGCGGGAGCAAAGAAGATACACTTGAGTATGACGAAACATCTGTTGAGCAGGTGACAGAATTCCTGATACAGTATTGTAACAGTTCAGATGAGACTGTTGTTGAAGAATGGAAGAGTCTTACAGAGTACATGCAGAATTATCAGCTTCTGCAGGCAGGGCTTCCTGTCACACCGGAGAGTTTTACCGGTGCGCTGGAGAGCTGGCAGGCAGGAGTGGAAGAGTGCGGTGCTTATGTAAGCCATGGGGATTATAGTTATGAAGTAAGGAATGACAGCCTGGAAGTAACACTTCCTGTGCAGTATGAAGAAAGAGATGCAGAGATCCTTTTCATATTTGATGAGAATATGTACCTTGACAGCATGACTGTAAATGCGAAGTACAGTACGGGCGAGATCGCACAGAAGGCAGGACTGAATACACTTCTTGGAATGGGTACTGTATTTGCGGTTCTTATCTTAATTGCTTTTATTATTTCATTGTTCGGACTTATCCCGAAACTGGAAAAAGCAATGATGGGTAGTAAGAAGAAAGAAGAATCATCAGCGGCAGTTTCCGTTCAGAAAGAAACTGCGCCGGCAGCGGCAGTTTTTGAAACGCAGACAGATGACATGGAACTCATTGCAGTTATTTCTGCAGCGATCGCAGCGGCAGAAGGAACAAGTACAGACGGATTTGTTGTGCGGAGCATCAGACGCCGTCCGTCAAATAAGTGGTAATTAAGAAGGGAATCGAAGGAGGATATAAAGATGAAAAATTATACAATTACAGTAAACGGAAATGTATATGATGTAACAGTTGAAGAAAAAGGTGCAGGTGCAGCACCTGTGGCAGCGCCAAGAGCAGCCGCTCCTGCAGTAGCGCCTAAGGCAGCTCCGGCTCCGGCAAAAGCAGCAGGCGCAGGATCTATTGAAGTGAAGGCGGGCGCAGCAGGAAAAGTATTTAAGATTGAGGCAAATGTCGGACAGAAAGTGAAAAAGGGAGATGCTGTTGTAATTATTGAGGCTATGAAGATGGAAATTCCAGTTGTAGCGCCGGAAGACGGAACAGTTGCAAGCATTGATGCAGCAGTTGGTGATGCAATAGAATCCGGAGCAGTATTAGCGACATTAAATTAAGAATTGTCCTTACACACACGACTGGAGGTTAAGAAATCATGAATTATATTATGACAACATTAGGAAACCTCGTGCAGCAGACCGCATTTTTAAATCTGACGGTAGGCAATCTGATCATGATTGCCGTGGCATGTTTTTTCCTGTATTTAGCAATTAGGCATGGATTTGAACCTCTGCTCCTTGTACCGATTGCGTTTGGTATGCTTCTTGTTAATATTTATCCGGATATCATGATGCATATTGAAGATTCGGAGAACGGGGCAGGCGGACTTCTTTACTATTTCTTCCTGTTGGATGAATGGGCGATCCTGCCGTCACTGATTTTCCTTGGAGTAGGAGCCATGACAGACTTTGGACCGCTGATCGCAAATCCAAAGAGCTTCCTTCTCGGTGCAGCAGCACAGTTTGGTATCTTTACGGCGTATCTGGGTGCTATGATGATGGGATTCTCAGATAAAGCAGCAGCGGCAGTATCTATTATCGGAGGAGCGGACGGACCGACTTCCATCTTCCTTGCCGGTAAGTTACAGCAGACGGCGCTTATGGGACCGATCGCGGTAGCGGCGTATTCGTATATGGCGCTGGTTCCTGTGATTCAGCCGCCGATCATGAAACTTCTTACAACTGAGAAAGAACGTAAGATCAAGATGGAGCAGTTAAGGCCGGTATCCAAATTGGAGAGAATCTTATTCCCGATCGTAGTTACAATCGTGGTATGTATGATTCTCCCGACGACAGCGCCACTTGTAGGTATGTTGATGCTTGGAAACCTGTTCCGTGAGTCAGGCGTTGTAAGACAGCTTGTAGACACGGCTTCCAATGCGCTGATGTACATTGTAGTTATCCTGCTTGGTACATCTGTAGGCGCTACCACAAGTGCAGAAGCATTCTTGAACTGGGATACGATCAAGATCGTCATTCTCGGTCTGGTGGCATTTGCAGTAGGTACGGCAGCGGGAGTGTTATTCGGTAAATTAATGTGTGTCGCAACACATGGCAAGGTAAATCCGCTGATTGGTTCTGCCGGAGTATCCGCAGTTCCTATGGCTGCACGTGTATCTCAGAAGGTCGGTGCAGAGGCAGACCCGACGAACTTCCTTCTGATGCATGCGATGGGACCTAACGTAGCCGGAGTTATCGGTACAGCAGTAGCAGCCGGAACATTTATGGCAATTTTCGGAGTTGTATAGAAATAGTAATGATTAATGGAGGAAAATGTAATGGCAGATATGGTAAAAAAACCAATTAAAATAACAGAAACTGTTCTCCGTGACGCGCACCAGTCTTTGATTGCTACGCGTATGACGACAGATCAGATGCTTCCGATTGTAGATAAGATGGATAAAGTAGGCTATCACTCCGTAGAGTGCTGGGGAGGCGCTACATTTGACGCATCTCTTCGTTTCCTGAAGGAAGATCCGTGGGAGAGGCTTCGTAAATTCCGTGATGGGTTCAAGAACACGAAACTTCAGATGTTATTCCGTGGACAGAATATCTTAGGATACCGCCCTTATGCAGATGACGTGGTAGAATATTTTGTGCAGAAATCCGTTGCAAACGGAATCGATATCATCCGTATCT
>CAYOSJ010000059.1:0-14944 GCA_964406595.1 uncultured Dorea sp. | reverse complement strand
GGGCGGTTACTTTTTTGATTGATTTATATACGCTATTAGAATCGTTACAACGATACTAAGTATCATTAGTACGATGGAGAGCATTTCAAAATCACTCATAAGTCAAGCCCTCCTTTCTCAGATTTCCTGCAAGCAGGATTTCTATGTAATCAGAGGGTTCAGTCCCTCTGTTGAAGGACTAACCGCCTACCGTTTTCAAGCAGTGCCTTAGTTTATCTTATCAAAAGGATTGTTTGCTGACAAGATGTATTCCCAAAATGTTGATAAAGGAAAATTGTGGCGAGTGCCAATAGTTTTGAACACTTTTTGAACACCCAGACCGTGATGAAGTCCTCAAAGCCCCTTTCTATCAGTATTTGTGATTGATTAAAACGGTTCGATTCCGGTCTGCGGCATTGGTGAAAAGTGGATTATAGGCGCAGGGACCATACTAACAGGTATTGTTGACTTTTACTTTTCTTTTTTTAACAAGTTTATGATCGTAAGTGTTGTAAAAACAGGAGAGAAGCCTATCACAAAATGAAAAATAAAACGAACTCCAAAACTATAAGCATCCGTCAGTACGTGTGCTAAAAGCCAGAACCCGACACCTGCAACAATGTAACTGTGAATAATCAATACCCATCCGAAAATCAATCTTCCTTTTCTTGTCATCTGTATTTCCTCCTGTTGCTTCATCAATTTCGATTCTTTTCTTGTTTGGATATATTCTATCACTTTTTCCGTCATATTCAACGAAGTTATATGAACAGTAGCAGGCAGTAACGAAAAGAAGGATTGAATTTGACAATCGAAACATCATTTGTTAATCTATGGTTAGATAAAGAAACTGCTGGCAGGCAGTTACTTTTTTGAGTGATTTATGTATACCCATGCGAAGCACCTGAGTTACGGGATGCCCGAATAGGTATCATTTTCATAGATTATGGAGGGTAAAGATGGATGCACGGGAGATATTGACAAAATTACAAAATGGAGAAATAACGGTGGAGGAAGCGGAACTATATTTTCGGCGGCAGCCGTTTGAAGAATTAGGATATGCGAAACTGGATACACATCGGAAACTTCGGGCAGGATTCCCGGAAGTGATCTTCTGTATGGGGAAGGCGGACAGTCATCTTATGGAGATCGTGGGAAGGCTTTATGAGGCGGAAGGAGAGGTTATGGGAACCCGCGCGACCAGAGAACAGTATGAGATGTTAAAGGTATGCTACCCGGAACTTGAATATGACGAGGTCTCGAAGATCATTAAGATAGAGAAAGAAGACAAGATACGAAAAGGCTGCATCACGGTATGTACGGCAGGCACAGCGGATATTGCCGTGGCTGAAGAGGCAGCGCAGGTGGCGGAATATTTCGGCGCGCATGTAGAACGTGTTTATGATGTGGGAGTGAGCGGGCTTCACAGACTTCTGTCCAGTATGGAGACAATTCAAAAGGCAAACTGTGTCGTAGCAGTGGCAGGAATGGAAGGGGCCCTTGGAAGTGTGATCGGCGGACTTGTAGATAAGCCGGTGATCGCAGTACCGACATCTGTGGGTTATGGTGCGAATATGAAAGGAATCTCGGCGCTTCTTACCATGATCAATTCCTGTGCAAATGGAGTTGCGGTGGTAAATATCGATAATGGCTATGGAGCAGGTTATATGGCGGCGCAGATCAATAAACTGGGGGTGCATGATGAGTAAGACATTATATTTGGAATGTTATAGTGGAATCAGTGGAGATATGACGGTTGGAGCTTTGCTGGATCTTGGTGCAGATGAAGAGAAGTTGAAAGAACAGCTGGCAAGTCTTCCGGTAGAAGGTTATGAGATAGAGATCAGCCGTGTGAAGAAATCCGGGATCGATGCCTGCGATTTTCATGTCATTCTTGATGAAGAGCATGAGAATCACGACCATGATAATGAATATCTGTATGGTTATGAGCATGGAGAGGAACATCACCATCATGAGCATGGACACGGGCATTGTCATGAGCACGAGCATGAACATGAGCATCATCATCAGGAGCATGGACATGAGCATCACCATGAGCATGAACATGAGCATGGACACGGGCATCACCACGAGCATCGTGGCTTACCGGAGATATTGCATATTATCGAGCATTCTCAGATCACGGAGCGGGCAAAGAGCATTGCTTCACGGATCTTTCATGTATTAGCAGAAGCAGAGGCGAAAGCGCATGGGCTGGAAATTACGGAAGTTCATTTTCATGAAGTGGGAGCAGTAGATTCTATTGTAGATATTGTGGCGGCAGCAGTCTGCCTTGATGATCTGGATATCACAGACGTCATTGTGACAGAGCTGTATGAGGGACGGGGAGTGATTCGTTGTCAGCATGGGATCATTCCGGTGCCGGTTCCTGCTACAGCAAATATCGCACAAATGTACGGAGTGAGGCTTCATATTGCAGATGTGGAGGCGGAACTTGTCACACCGACAGGAGCGGCTATCGTGGCGGCGATTCGTACATCGGATAAACTTCCGGCAAGTTATAAGATCATAAAGACAGGGCTTGGCGCAGGGAAACGGGATTATGGCAGGACCAGTATCGTGCGTGCGATGTTGATCGAGGCAGAAGAGAAACATTCGGATGATATTTATAAATTAGAAACGAATATTGACGACAGCACAGGGGAAACGCTTGGGTATGTGATGGAGAGACTGCTGGCAGCAGGTGCGAAAGATGTGTATTATACACCTGTTTATATGAAGAAAAACCGTCCGGCATATCAGTTAAATGTTATTTGTGAGGAAGAGCAGATGAGCGCGCTAGAGGATATTATCTTCCGGGAGACTACGACCATTGGCATACGTCGCGTACAGATGGAACGGACAGTGCTGGGGCGGGAGATCCAGACGGTTCAGACTTCCCTAGGGGAAGCGAAGGTGAAAGTATGTCAGTGGAAAGATAACATGCGGGTATATCCAGAGTACGAAAGTGTCGCGGCTATATGCAGGCAGACAGGATGCGCTTACCAGGAAGTATGGAGTATCGTATGTAAGGAAGCGCAGGAAGCGCTGAAGAGATAATATATGGATAAATATAGTGAGAAAATTACGAAACTGAAAAATGAGATTTCTGCCGGTGTTTCGGGAGATGTCATGGTTGCATTTTCGGGTGGAGTGGACAGTAGCCTTCTTTTGAAAATGGTGTGTGAGGAAGCGAAGAAATATGGAAGTAAGGTGTATGGTATTTTGCTTCATACAATGTTACACCCATCTGGGAATGTCGATGAATGTCGAGAAGTGGCGAAAGAAACGGGCGGAGAATTTCTGACGATAGAACTTGATGAACTGGAACAGGCGGGGATCGTAGATAATCCGAAGGACAGATGTTATCTTTGCAAGAGATATATGTTTGGGGCATTAAAGGAGAAAGCAGAAGAACTGGGCGTGGAGAACATTTTCGAGGGAACGAATGCAGATGACCTTAAAGAATATCGTCCGGGGATCCGCGCAGTGAGGGAACTTGGCATTCGAAGCCCGCTGGCGGAGGCAGGATTTACAAAAGAAGAGGTAAGAAGACTGGCAGAAGAGTATGGGATCTCCGTATCAAAGAAGCCGTCAACCCCGTGTCTGGCGACCAGATTTCCCTATGGCAGCAGACTGACTTATGAGAACATGCGGACGGTAGAGAGAGGTGAAGCATTTCTTCGGGAACTTGGATTTTACAATGTGCGCCTGCGGGTGCATGACAGTCTTGTGCGGATTGAAATAGATACGGAAGATATGGGACTTGTGGAGACGAAGAAAAAGGAGATAGTCACATATCTGAAATCTCTTGGGTATATGTATGTAACGCTTGATCTGGAAGGATTTCGCTCAGGGAGTATGGACGTGTAACTGATAGAGGATCAGGGACGGAGGCACACGATAAGAGAAAAATATAGGATAATAGAAATGAGAGGAGGCTGGCGCGTGATGCACCAGCCTTTGGTGAGGAATGAAATAATCTATGTAAATTTTACTTGTTGTTAGGCGAAGCCTTGTAATTATACAAACGTATGTAGGATAAGTACAACTACCGACTTCTTTTATTTGATATATTTATTCTATCGTATAATTGTGAATGAGGTGTGTCAGAAGATGGAAAAATTTATAAAGTTTCTTAAGAAAATCGGAAGATTATCTTTTTTCTTCCATTTTTTGAAAAAAGATGAAGAAAAGCATTGGAGATCACTTGACTTCCAATGCTTTATAAAGTGGTTCAAACGCAGCGAGAGGGATTTGAACCCCCGGAGCCTTGCGGCTCTTCTGCTTTCGAGGCAGATGCCATCAGCCAACTCGACCATCGCTGCATACGCATAGATTATAACATATCAGGGCATACTAAGCAACATGAAAACATTTGAACAATTATATCAGGACATTTTAAGAAACAATCTGTCAGTTGAAAATATCAGAACGGAAGAATATGACCCCAGACATCTGGATTGTCTGCTTCATCCGGAGGAATATGCTCCGGTCATTAAGATCAGAGAATGTGAGGAATGTGCGTATGATAAAGCGTGTCAGAATAGTTGCGTATTCGACGCGATTGAAGCGGACGAGGAAGGAAACCTTCACATTAATCCGGAATTGTGTGCAGGCTGTGAAGCCTGTGTTGATGCGTGTCAGAATGGAAACCTTACTGCCGGCAGGGATATTCTTCCGACGATGAAAGCGGTGCGGGAGTCGGAAGGCCCTGCGTATGTGCTGGTGGCTCCGGCATTTTTCGGACAGTTCAGTAAAGAAGTGACGCCGGGGAAATTAAGAACGGCATTTAAGGCGCTGGGCTTTGACGGAATGGTAGAAGTTGCCTTGTTTGCGGATATCCTGACTTTGAAAGAGGCATTGGAATTTGACAAGAATGTACAGGACATCGGAGATTATCAGTTGACAAGCTGCTGCTGTCCGGTATGGATCGCCATGATTCGGAAGATTTATCAGGAGTTGATTCCACACGTTCCGGGAACCGTGTCACCGATGGTGGCAAGCGGCCGCATGATAAAAAGGATTCATCCTGATGCAGTGACGGTATTTGTAGGACCTTGTCTTGCTAAGAAAAAAGAGGCGCGGGAGCCGGATATCTCTGATGCGGTTGATCATGTGCTGACGTTTCAGGAGGTGAAAGATATTTTCAACGCGGCGCATATTTGCCCGGAAGAACTGCAGGAAGAAGAAAAAGACCACGCCTCTGCGGCAGGCAGACTGTACGCCAGGACAGGAGGCGTAAGTCAGGCGGTGTCCGAGATGGTGGCACAGCTAAGACCCGACAAGAGCATTGCCGTGGCGGCAGAACAGGCAAATGGAACCAAAGCCTGCATGGAGATGATCAAACGCATCCAGGCAGGAGAAACAAAAGCAAATTTCTTCGAAGGAATGGGGTGCGTCGGAGGTTGTGTCGGAGGACCTAAGGCATTGATCCCCAAAGAAGAGGGCACAAAGTATGTAGATGATTATGCAGAAAGCGCAGAGTATCGGACGCCACTTGAGAATCCTTATGTAAGAAAGATCTTAGAAGAACTGGGAATTGGAACCGTAGAAGGATTGCTGGAAGAAGATACATTGCTTACGAGACAATTAGGGACAGGGTAAAATGAATCCGGGACGGGGTAAATTTAAATTTACCCCGTCCCGGATTGAATTAAAGTGTTTTGATGAACCGCATAAATGCGTCGCGCCCCTCGGGTGTGCATTTGTATACACCGGCGTTTTCCAGTACGTGTACGAAAGTTTCGCCAACTTCTTTTTTCAGAATATCCATGACATTTTCATGAGTGATAGAGGCGGAATCGTATTTTGGAAGGAAACTTTGAACCCAGTCTGCGTGTTTTGCTGTTTTTTCATCAGCGGACACATCTTTGCCGTCTACAAGATAAGCGGCGAGGAGTTCCAGTTCTTCTTTCAATCGGGACGGAAGGACTGCAAGCCCCATAACTTCGATGAGTCCGATGTTTTCTTTTTTGATATTATGGTACTGTGCGTGTGGGTGATATACACCTGCCGGATGCTCTTCGGTTGTAATGTTGTTGCGAAGTGCAAGGTCAAGTTCGTAAGTATCTCCGACTTTTCTTGCGATCGGTGTAATGGTATTATGAGGCTCGCCGTCTGTCTTGGCATAGATAAATGCTTCTTCGTCGGTGTAAGACCGCCAGTTATCCAGCACGTGTTCTGCCAGGTCGATCAGGCGTTTTTCGTCGGTGTGACGGATCCGAAGCACGGACAGAGGCCATTTTACAATGCCTGCCTCTACATCTTCGTAGCCTGGGATTGTGACAGATTTTTCAATGGGAGCCTTTGCCATGGCAAATGTATAGTGCCCGCCCTGGAAATGATCGTGGCTTAATATGGAACCTCCTACGATCGGAAGATCTGCATTGGAGCCCAGAAAATAGTGCGGAAATAATTTTACAAAATCAAAAAGTTTTGAGAATGCCGCACGGTCTATTTTCATTGGCGTATGTTCGCCGTTAAATACGATACAATGCTCGTTGTAATATACATAAGGAGAATATTGAAAGCCCCACGCGCTGCCGTTGATCGTGATCGGTATAATGCGGTGGTTCTCTCGTGCCGGGTGGTTGACACGTCCGGCATATCCTTCATTTTCCATACACAACTGGCATTTCGGGTAAGCGCTTGCTTTCGCATTTTTTGCTGCCGCAATGGCTTTGGGATCCTTCTCCGGTTTGGACAGGTTTACCGTAATATCGATTTCGCCATAAGGGGAATCTACCGTCCATTTCATATCTTTCTTCACACGGTAACGGCGGATATAATCACTGTCCTGGCTGAATTTGTAATAATATTCCGTAGCCGCTTCCGGCGAAATGGCATAGTGTCTGTCAAATTCTGCCTGTACTCCCGCCGGTCTTGGCAGCAGGCAGTTCATCATTTTTGTATCCAGCAGATCCCGGTATACGATGCTGTCTTCAATGATACCGCGCGCCACCGCTTCGTCTAACAGGGCTTTCAGGATGTCTTCCAGTTCCTCTGTGACAGAGAGCGTGTCAACATCCGTGTCTTCATAGTTATCTTCATGGAAGATCTCCAGCAGAAGATTTGTTGTATATATGCGTTCAGATTCCGGAGTCAGTCCTGTCTGAACTCCGTATTCTACTAATTTTTTTATATTTTCATATAACATAGGTATGCCTCCCTTTGGCTAACTTAATCTTCCGGCGCCATTTCCGATATCCACGATATAGAACTCAGCGTCCAGTCCAAAACGTTTCTTATATTCTGTTCCAAGAGTTTCGGTAAAATGTTCTACAGCTTCATTTTTTACGATACTTACTGTACAGCCGCCGAAACCGCCGCCGGTGATGCGGGAGCCGATCACACCCTCTGTTGCCCAGGCAAGATCTACCAGTGCGTCGATCTCTTCGCAGGAAACTTCATAGTCATGTTTGAGTGATTCATGAGAAGCATTCATAAGTCTGCCGAACAACTCGATATCGTTATTTTTCAGAGCCTCTACAGCGAGGAGCGTCCGCTGATTCTCAGACACGGCATGTCTTGCACGGCGCAGTCTTACAGGGTCTTTGATGGCAGATGAATATTTATCAAACTGCTCTTCTGAGAGGTCTCCGAGAGTTTGAATGTCTACAACTTCTTGAAGTTCCTTCAGGGCAGCCTCACATTCATTTCGTCTGTCATTATAAGCAGAATCCACAAGGCTGTGCTTTACTTTACTATTTGTGATCACGATCTTAGCATCTTTTAAAATGACAGGAGCATGCTCGTATTTCAGTGTATTCGTATCGAGGAAGATTGCGTGATCTTTCTTGCCCATAGCACTTGCAAATTGATCCATGATTCCACAGTTCATTCCATTGAAATTATTTTCAGAATACTGTCCGATAAGTGCGATATCGATCATGGATACGTCAAATCCAAAAATATCCTTAAGAATTACGCCCGTCAGGACTTCCAAAGAAGCGGAGGAAGAAAGTCCGGAACCGTTCGGAATGTCACCGTAGATGGCAATATCAAGCCCGTGGGAAAGTTTCATTCCACGCTCTTCAAACGCCCACATAACACCCTTTGGGTAATTTGTCCATGATGCAGATTTGCGCGGGATCAGGTCATCAAGACTACTTTCTGCCACGCCAAATGTGTCAAAATTCATGGAGTAAAAACGAAGGACCCTGTCCTCACGGGGGCGGACAACTGCATAAGTACCAAGAGTAAGCGCACAAGGGAATACATGTCCGCCATTGTAATCCGTGTGTTCACCGATTAAATTTACACGCCCGGGTGCAAAATAAGTGCGGATGTCACCGCCTTCACCATAAAGTTCATTGAATTTCTGTTTTAAATTTTCTATCATACCTGTTCTCCTGTCTCATAGATTCCCTCATAGGTTCTTATAACTACCTAAATTATAATATGATAATAGGAAAAATTCAATCTGGGACGGGGTAAATTTAAATTTACCCCGTCCCAGATTGAATTTACCCTGTCCCAGATTACATGATCATGGATAAGAACTTCTCGTAATTTACGCCATCGTTTGGTGGAACTTTGTTATTTGCGGAGTCGGCGATTGCTGATTCCAGAAAATGACCGGCTAACTGAATGGTGTCGGGAATGGAACTTCCGCGTGCGATTCCTGCGGCAAGGCAGGAGGCGAAGAGGTCGCCGGTTCCTGAATAACTTTTGCTTATATGTGGGAAATAACTGAAGAAAGTCTCTTTTTCTGACACATACAGGTTTCCTACCTGGGCGGAGTCATCTGTGTTCTTAAAATGAATGCCCGTGATAACGACATGTCGAGGTCCATCCTGGCAGAGAGAACGTGCGGTCTTCTTAAGTTGTTCAAGAAGTTTTTCCTTAGAATCAGGATCTTTGGAAAATCTGTGCAAGGTTTCAAAATCTGTATCTGAAAGGAGGCATAGTTCCGTAACGTTTGGCGTAATGATGTCCGCATGTTTTGTCAGACGCTTCATTTCGCGTAAAAGTGCAGGTGTGAATGTATCGTACTTTGTCCCGTCATCCCCCATAACCGGATCTACCAGTAAAAATGTATCCGAAGTGTAAAATGTATCAATAAATTTAAATATTTGTGCAATCTGTTCCTCATTTGCCACAAAGCCTGTATAGATACCATCAAAGGTCTGCCCCATTTTTTCCCATTCTGTGCGGAAATGTTCCATCTTATCCGTGCAGTCCGCGAGATAATAACTGGGGTATTCGGTCTGGGCGCTTAAAATGGCGGTTGGCAGCGGGCAAGGCTGAACGCCCATTGCGGATATTGTGGAGATGGCAGCGGTGAGTGAGCAGCGCCCAAAGCCTGATAGATCATTGATGACAGCGATTTTTTTAGTCATAGTAAATTCCTCATTTTCTGTTCAGATAGTTATATCCTACCATTAAAGTGGACTTGTTGAAAAGTCCAGATAATGATTAAATAAACAAGCCAGAATAAAAAATTGCAGTAACACTATTGACATTAGAAAAAATATAATATATAATAAATTTTGCTGTGAACAGCATATATAATATGTGGGCGTAGCTCAGCTGGATAGAGCGTTTGGCTACGGACCAAAAGGTCGGGAGTTCGAATCTTCTCGCCCACGTAGAGGAAACCCTTGCATAACGTGAGTTGTGCAAGGGTTTTTTGTAAATATAAAAATGTAGTGTGTCCTTTTTGACGCTTATGATATAATAATGACAGATGGTATAACGGAGAGAAATCTGTAAGGGAGGCAGAACGATATGGCAAAATATGTTATGGCATTGGATGCCGGGACGACAAGCAACCGCTGTATTCTTTTTAACAAAAAAGGAGAGATCTGCAGTGTGGCACAGAAGGAATTTACTCAGTATTTTCCGCAGCCGGGCTGGGTAGAGCACGACGCAGATGAGATATGGTCTTCGCAACTTGGCGTGGCAGTGGAGGCTATGAGTAAGATTGGGGCAACTGCACAGGATATTGCAGCCATCGGGATCACGAATCAGAGAGAGACAACGATCGTGTGGGATAAAAAGACAGGGGAACCTGTGTACCATGCGATTGTGTGGCAGTGCAGAAGAACAGCGGAATATTGTGATAAATTAAAAGAGGAAGGTTACACGGAGTTTTTCCGTAAAAAAACAGGATTGATCATTGACGCATATTTCTCAGGGACAAAAGTAAAATGGATCTTAGATCACGTGGAAGGTGCGAGAGAGCGGGCAGAGAGAGGCGAACTTCTTTTTGGGACGGTGGAGACATGGCTGATCTGGAAACTGACGAAAGGAAAAGTGCATGTGACGGATTATTCCAATGCCTCAAGAACAATGTTGTTTAACATTCAGACATTGGAGTGGGACAAGGAGATCCTGGAGTTGATCGGGATCCCGGAGGCAATGCTGCCGGAGGTAAGGCCATCAAGCCAGGTATATGGCGAGGCGGACGCATCTTACTTTGGCGGACCTGTGAAAATAGGTGGCGCGGCAGGCGATCAGCAGTCGGCATTATTTGGACAGACTTGTTTCGCGCCGGGCGAGGCGAAGAACACTTATGGAACAGGCTGTTTTCTCTTGATGAATACGGGAGAGAAACCTGTATTTTCCAACAACGGGCTGCTGACAACGATCGCGTGGGGAATAGATGGGAAAGTGGAGTACGCGCTGGAAGGTTCTATTTTCGTGGCAGGAGCAGCGATTCAATGGCTTCGTGATGAGATGCGGCTCATTGATTCGACGGCAGATTCTGAGTATATGGCGCAGAAAGAGAAAGATACGAATGGCTGTTATGTAGTGCCGGCATTTACAGGTCTTGGTGCGCCGCACTGGGATCAGTATGCGCGAGGGACGATCGTGGGAATTACCCGTGGTGTAAATAAATATCACATTATCCGTGCAACGCTGGAGTCTTTGGCGTATCAGGTAAATGATGTGGTGAAAGCAATGGAAGCAGACGCGAAAATTTCTCTTGCGTCTTTGAAGGTGGACGGTGGAGCCAGTGCAAATAGTTTCCTGATGCAGGTGCAGGCAGATATCAGCGGAGCGCCGGTAGAACGTCCGGTCTGTATTGAGACAACGGCGATGGGAGCGGCATATCTGGCAGGACTTGCAGTGTCATATTGGGACAATAAGGAAGAAGTGAAGAAAAACCGTGAGACGGACAGGATCTTTCAGCCGGCGATCTCGGAAGAAGAGCGTGCGCAGAGGGTGAAAGGCTGGAACAAGGCAGTTACCTATGCCTATAACTGGGCGAGAGAAGATTAGAAAGGGTTGTGTAGAATGAAAAAAATCAATATTGTCTGCGGGGTATGTCAAAATGCCTGTCACATAGAAGTGGAATATGAAGGCGGCGAAGTTTGGGACGTATCCGGCAATGGATGTATGAAAGGCATGATCTATGCACAGGGAGTCGTAAATGACCTTGAGGAAGAATAAAAAATGACAGGAAACAGCAGTTGCAGAGAAAGCGCAACTGCTGTTTTTTGTTGCAAAATGCAACAGAATGTGGCTTGTTTTTTTCGGAAAAACGGGTTAATATATAAACACTCTACTATATCTGGTTTTATTCTTTTATATCAACCAATACAATTCAAGACCAATCACAAAATAATTTCCCGAAATGATCTTAGGATAAGAAGAATCGAGGTGATGCGAGTGAGTGAGGCAGAAGGGTATGATGTGTTGCGCCTGATCGAGCATGGAAGGACTTGTTATATCAGTTCTGAGTATGTGGAGGGGAAAACTCTGATCAGATGGCTTAAATATCATCCTGATCTTTCAAAGGAACAATTATTTATATGGATCCAGGAACTGGCAAGGCAGTTGGAGTGTATTCACAAGTGCAGAGGAGGACCATGCTACCGTTATGTGAATCCTTACAGTATCATCGTCACAGCAGACAGAGAACTTTATTATCTTGATATGAGTGCCAGGTCAAATGAAAAGGCGCTTCTTACCATGACACGGAGAAATGTAAGGGAGCATTTCCTTCCGCCAGAGGCAGCCTATTATCAGGAGGAAAGCATTTCTCTGGATATTTATGGCCTGGGAAAGAGTATACAGTATCTATTATCAGTAACAGAACCGGAACCGGCGCTTACGAAACGCGAGGTGATGGGATTTCAGAAGATCATATCCCGGAGTGTAGACCGGGATTCTAAACGGGCATACATGGATATGTCCGAGTTTCGAAAACAGATTCCAGTATATAAGGAAAAGAAAAAATATGTTGTAAAGAAAAAGAAAGCGATTTTCTTATTTCTATTATTGTTCATTGTAATTGCAGGAGCCGTGCAGATAAAAGAGGGGATTGAGAATAAGAAAAAGCCAGTGGTGTTTGCAGAGGCTGAGGAGGCGGAGAATAGACAAAATGAAGAAGCCAGGGAAACAGAAACGAGAAGTGATGCTGACTTGTTAAAAAAAGAATTGGGATTCTTATATTTTTTAGAGCAGAAAGATTATCAAAAGGCACGGGAATATTTTTCCAGAGCAAAGAGTGACCCGTCTGCAGAAAGGTTAGCGGATCTGGCAAAATATATGGAAATGCCTGAGATCGAAGGAAAAGAAAGAGAAATCATGCATATCCTGGGAGAATTGGAGGAAATTGTGAAAGAGGAAGAAGGAGGAGAAACGGCGGAATCAATGACAGAGAATTATTACCGCTGCATGATAGAAGGGTATCGGCTTCTTGACAGTAAGGAAGGGGCTGAGGCGGTACTTCGCCTTGGTGCAATGTGTGAGGCAGAAACAAAGGAAACAGTACGGCAGGAATTAAGGGGATATATGGCGTACGCTTATGAGCAGACAGAAGACTGGCAGCAGGCGGTCAAATTGTATGAGGAGATGCTGGAGCAGGAGACTGACAGGACGGTAAAGGAAGAATTATATAAAAAACTGGTACTTCTTCTTGAGAAAGCAGAAAGGTTCGACGAGGCAGGAAATATGTGCAGGCAGGGGATCGAACAGTTGGAAGAATCTGTAGAACTTCGTATCATGCATATAAAAATGCAGTGTGCAGACGCGGAGATTGAGCGAGAAGTGTGTGCGCAGACGATTCAGAAATACCTTGGAGAATTACCGGAGATAGCAGAGGAACAGGAATTTCAGAAATTGACAAAAGAGTATGACATTACAATGGAAGGAGAACAGGTATGGGTAGGAAGATAAAGAGTATTGTGCTGCTGGTGATTGTGCTGGTACTGATATATTGCCAGCATTCAGAAGTTATCTATGCAGAAGAGGAAGGCAGTGGCAAAGAGGGGGCTATTTTGGAAGAGGAAGGTGATAGCAAAGAGGAAGACGCTCCAGAAGAGGGGGAGGACAAAGAAGAGATCAAGAAGTACGAGGTAAGGTACAGGGAACCGGACGGACGTAATGGATATTATATCACTGTGCCGGAGATAGAAGTCTGTCATGAGAGTATGAGCGGAAAAACAGTGTATCAGTTACAGAATAACGGGGAGATAAAAACCGAAGGAGAGTTGACGGGTGAGGGTGAGACAATTCATTTCACCGGGGATCAGTTAGGGGAAGGATCGAATGTCCTGATCTTGTATATGGAAGATGGAACAGGGGAGAGGATAGAAGAGTATACATGGAGTCATGAATTTCCGGTCGATACCACTGCTCCGGTATTTGATATGAGCACGGAAGCAGGATTTGACAACTGGTATCAAAAGGAAGCATGGTTATATGTGGCAGCAGAAGATGGGAGCGTGGGGAGCGGCGTTGAGTCAATCTCCTGTTATTGTGGAAATGAGATCATAAATACAGTCAAAGATATGAAAGGAGAATTTTTGATTGATTATGCGTCTGTGAACAGTGAAGGAGTAGATGTTACAGTGACAGTCGTTGATAAAGCAGGACACAGAAGTGAGCAGACGAGGAAGATGTATATTGATAACAGTACGCCAAGAATCCTTGTAGAAGGCGTCAGAGATTATATGATCACAAGCCAGCCGACGCTTGTGAATTGTAAGGTGTTAGAAGACAATCGTTTAAGCCAATGCAAGGCGGAAATAGAATGGGAGAACCCAGATGGAAAGAAACAGGTATCTGAGGGAGAATGGACAGATGAGAGCGGGGAAAAGACGCTCTCCTTTCCGCTTAAGAATGATGGGATCTATCGGATGAAGATGTCTGCCACAGATATGGCAGGTTACTCGGCGACGCAGGAAATGCAGGTGATCTTAGATACACAAGATCCGATGATCCGTTATGTAGATGAACTGGAAGGAAAATATATGCAGACCTTTCAGTGGAATTACAGGAAAGATGCATTTATACAAGATTTCACAAGTTATGTGTACCAGATGCAGTTAGATGGAAATGTGTATGTACCGGGGACGAAAGTCTCGGAAGAAGGCCGGCATCTGCTGCGGCTGGAGGTTGTAGATGCGGCAGGAAATAAATCAGAAGCAGAGGCAGGATTTGTGATAGACAGGACGCCGCCGCAGGTATTATTTTTGGACATTGAAGAAAATGGGGAATACGAAGAAGAAAAAACTTTTAAGATCACTTTGCAAGATCCAGAAGATAAAGTGCAGGAAATCAAAATCAATGGAGTGTCTAAGACATTGGATCAGAGAGCCGGCGTATATGAATATACCGTACAGGAACATAAAAATTATGAAGTCATGGTAAAAGCAGGCGACAAGGCGGGAAATGAAAGCATGTCGAGGCTTATGTTTGAAGTCGTGCCTGAGGAAACAATTTTTGAAAAAGCAGTAAAACCTGTTCGGAAATTATTTTTGGAAGAGGAAGAGAAAACGAAAGCAGTACAGGAAAAAGGCACAGATGATAAGTGTTCGTATATTTGGGCAGTTGTCATCGCAGGAAGCGTGATCGCGGGAACAATTGTGTGGAATGTAAGGAGATATCGAAAGAAAGAGAAAGTAGAAACCAAAGAATAATCCTATAAAAAGGGAGGATGCCGGGTAATCGCTATATGCGATCCCCGGCATGTATTATGAAAAAGTTTATTCAAAATAGTATTATTGTC
>CAYOSJ010000058.1:3037-15046 GCA_964406595.1 uncultured Dorea sp. | reverse complement strand
TTCCTATGATCGTGGGAGAAATCCGTCGTTACATGCGAGACAACAACAGTATCCGTGTCAGTCGCTCTCTCCGTGATACCGCGTATAAAGCAATCTATGCAAAAGAAAACTATATAAAACGCCACATGAAGGAACCTACGGTTCAGGAAATTGCCGAAGAAATCGGTATCTCCAAAGAGGACATTGTCTTTGCCCTCGACGCCATTCAGGTGCCGATGAGTCTTCAGGAACCTGTTTACAATGATGGCGGCGACACTCTCTATGTCATGGATCAGATCAGTGACACGAAAAACAAAGAAGAAAAATGGGTAGAAAACCTCTCACTGCAGGCTGCCATGGAGCATCTAAGCCCCAGAGAACGTCACATCATCAGTTTACGATTTTTTGAGGGCAAGACACAGATGGAAGTCGCTGAAAGCATAGGAATCTCACAGGCACAGGTAAGCCGTCTTGAGAAAAATGCGTTGCGGGTGATGCGGCAGTATTTGAGTTAAATAGAAATTTAGTAAATTTAGTATAGTAAAGGACAAGTGAGAAGGAGCATAAGAAACGCTCAGACGCTGCCAGACCTGCAACTAAGTCACGAATCCATAAGAATGCGAAAAAGGCGATGATAGCATCGTCTTTTTCGCATTCTAACGGCTTCGGACTGGATTTTCCGGTCTTCCCGCTTACCCTTGCTTTTTCTTATGCTCCTTCTCACTTGCCAATTTACTGTACGAAGATATGCACTGTTTTGTGCAGTAAGAAATATTTGGAAGCGTAGAGCAAAAGCCCGCAGATCTATCATTACATGAGCAAGATTTTAAGTGAGAACGTTCCGAATATCCTTTGAGATCATTGTCAGGTTTCTATATGTGAGTTCCAATGAACGAGCATATCAGAACCCGTTACAATGATCCAAAGAGATGAGGTAAAGTGGAACGGTCTTGCGTTGTAATGGTAGATCTGCGGGCTTTCTTGTATGTTTCTAAATAGTCTTTATTGCACTAACTCTCTATCTATCCCACTTATCCGCCAGATTATGAATCTGCGTCTCGAACTTCGCCAGTTCTTTATTGGCAAGTCCTTCATTTTTATAGACCACTTCAAGCAGCCGTTTTGCAGCCGCCACCACACGCTGGAATGCATTTTGCTTTCTGGTCTGAGATGGCTTCTCGACCGCTTTCTTCGGCTCCCTGACGCCAACGGAGATGATCTCACCTGTGGCAAGATCTACGCAGCCGCCGGAATATGGCGCCATTGCCGGGCAACCGAAACGCTCCGTAACAAGAGCCGCAAATTCATCCGTCACCGTATCTTCTCCATGCACGACAAATACATGGGACGGCCGATTCTCAAATCCTCCCAGCCAATCCAGAAGTCCATTCATATCCGCATGTCCGCTGATACCTTTCAAAGATTTGATCGTCGCATTTACCTCAACGGTCTCCCCGAACAGTTTCACACATTCCGTGCCCTCAATCAATTTCCTTCCCAGGGTTCCCACTGCCTGATAACCAACAAAGCACACCGTACTCTCCTGCCGCCACAAGTTATGTTTCAGATGATGGCGGATTCGTCCCGCCTCACACATACCGGACGCAGAGATGATAACTTTCGGTTTCTCATCGAAATTGATCATCTTGGAATCATCGCTCGTAACGCTCGTCTTAAGCCCCGGGAAAATAAGCGGATTAATTCCTTTATTTACCAGTTCCATCGCGTCTCCATCAAAACAGGAACGAACATTCTTATGAAATACCTTCGTCGCCTCAATGGCAAGTGGACTATCCACATACACTTCAAAATTCGGATGCTCAGGAATCAGATTCTTCTCTTTGATCTCACGGATAAAATACAAAAGTTCCTGCGTACGTCCTACTGCAAAGGAAGGTACCACCACATTTCCTCCCTTGTCAAAAGTCTCTTTTAAGATACGGGTAAACTCCTCTACATAATCCAGTCTCTGATCGCTGTGAAGCCGATTTCCATAAGTAGATTCGATCACAACATAATCTGCATCCTTCACTTTCTGCGGGTCACGGATGATCGGCTGATTCATATTTCCTACATCTCCGGAAAATACGATCTTTTTTGATACGCCATCCTCAGTGATCCACACCTCAATTGCCGCAGAACCGAGAAGATGGCCTACATCTGTAAAACAGACTTCAATTCCCTCGAACAATGTAATCCTTTGATTATAATCACAAGGTGACAGCAACTTGATCGCTGCCTCCGCATCCTCCATCTCATACAATGGCTCATACAGTGGGGCGCCGCTTCTCTTTGCCTTACGGTTATGCCACTCTGCTTCAAATTCCTGAATGTGTGCACTGTCTCGAAGCATGATATTGCACAGGTCCGCTGTGGCAAATGTTGATACAATATCTCCCTTGAATCCTTCCTTACACAACAATGGGATCTTTCCTGAATGGTCAATGTGTGCATGGGTAAGAAGAATTGCATCTATCTCACCTGCCGTCACAGGCATCTTCTGATTCTCGTACAGGTCAAGCCCCTGCTCCATGCCACAATCTACCAGGATATGCTTTCCGCATGCCTCGATAAGATGACAACTCCCTGTTACTTCATGGTCCGCTCCAATAAAAGTAAGTTTCATACACAATACCCCTTTTTTCTTATTATTGTATCACTTCCTTTTATTGATTTCTACTTTTTTGCACTATTTCGAAAACATTTTTTATGAATATTTTACAATTTCTTTCCGAAGCCTGACCATAATTTTCTTTTCAAGTCTTGATATGTAAGACTGGGAGATTCCCAGGATATCCGCCACTTCTTTCTGTGTCTTCTCCTCCCCGTCCGGCGTCCCAAGACCGAACCGCATACGGATGATCGTCCGCTCCCGTCCCGACAGGTGATTGATCGCTTTGATAAGAAGTTTCCGCTCCACTTCCTGCTCAATATCACGATAGATCGTGTCCTCCTCTGTCCCAAGAATATCTGATAAAAGCAGCTCATTTCCGTCCCAGTCCACATTCAGCGGCTCGTCAATAGATACCTCGAGCCTTGTCTTATTGTTGCGGCGAAGATACATGAGAATCTCATTTTCAATACAGCGCGAAGCATACGTCGCCAGTTTGATATTTTTTGTAGGGTTAAATGTATTGATCGCCTTAATAAGTCCGATCGTCCCTATAGATATCAGATCTTCCACTCCCACTCCCGTATTGTCGAATTTCTTCGCAATATACACGACCAGGCGCAGATTATGTTCAATCAACATTTTCTTTGCATGCTCATTATCCTCCGTTCCCAGTTCTTCAATGACCGCTGTCTCTGTCTCCGTTTCCAGGGGAGCCGGCAGGATCTCAGAACCTCCAATATAATGAATATCCTTCCTGTCCGGAAAGAGAAGCGTCCGGATATCTGGAATTACTTTTAACTGAAATTGATGCGGCACTGCTACCTTTATAACCATAATCATTCCTCCTAAACCTGACCTAATAAATCCGGGTTTATAAGCATCTCATAGTCATCTTCAGTAAGTCCCTCTTCACTGACCGCCACCAGAGGTTTTTCCAGCCACTGATCCGTCCCACGGCACACGCACATCTTATCCAACGTGATAAGAGGCATCGTGCCTTCCGCTTTCCCTACAGAATGGTAAGAAATATATCGGAGTCCTTTCCTGGCAGTCTGCTCTTCTTCGGTGGAAGTTCCTCCTATGTCAAGCCTCTTCCCCACCTCTGCCGAAACGACGCTGACTGGTTTTCCCGTCACTGCATCCCGCAGACGGTTTCCCGTATCAATAAGCGCCTGTATCTCACAGGTCTGCTCTCCTATATAGAGACGGACTTTGCAGCGCCTCGCCTGATGCTCTGCCATATAAGACAGAAGATTCCAGACGCCAAGAGACACCTCATATCCTGCTATGGCAAGGGCAAAAAAAAGGCTGCCCACTTTCAGATATTGCTTAAGGGCACTCATAACCCCACCCACAAGGAACGCGCTGATATACAACAGTATGTATGCTCTTAGAAATGTTTTATTCCACCCGATTCTAAGTCCCGTTTTAATCATCAGGATTGTGGAAGCACCGTGAAACAAGAGGAATCTTACAAACGGATTTCCTACAGGAATTACTATGATCAGGCAGGAAGACAAGGCTCCTGCTATGGCTCCTGTGCAGATACTTCCATGCGTGGCCGGGCATTTCAGCATCTTACGCACAAGACTTAACAAAATGTAATCCATCATAAAATTCACAAGGAAAAATACGTCTATGTATAACTCATAGTACACGTTCTACCTTCTTTCTCCGTAGATGATGGATTTATTATACGAGGGATAATTTAAAGAATTTGTCAGATACCGCAGAAAAATAATGAGTTTATTTCGACATAAAAATAAGGACGGGATATTCCCCGTCCTTATGGTCTGACTGATATAAATGCTTTATTTTCTAAAGAAATCCGGAATCTTGATGGACTGCTCTTTCACACGGCTTGTCGGTGTCTTTGGCGCCTCAAGAGATGGAGTTGTTCCACCCGCTGCCGGTCTTCTTACCGGTGCAGATGTTGTCTGTCCCGCGTTTCTTGCCGGAGCCATGCCAAGGTCAAGTCTCGGAGCCTGTACCTTCGGAGCCGCTGCCGTTCTGTCATACTCTGTCACACTCTGTGCTGCAGATGATTTCTGTCCCTCCAGTCTTGATTTTAACTTGGAAGCACTTCCACCTACATTGTGAAGCCCTGTTGCGATAACAGTGATCGTTGCTTCGTCAGCTCTTGAATCATCATACATAGCACCGAAAATGATATTTGCTTCTTCACCTGCAAGTTCCTGTACATACTCTGCTGCATCGGATGCATCCATAAGAGTAATATCACCTGATACGTTAATAATAACATGAGAAGCGCCTGCGATCGTAGTCTCAAGAAGCGGACTTGCAACTGCCTGCTTCACTGCTTCTAATGCTTTATCATCACCACGTCCCTGACCGATACCGATATGTGCGATACCCTTATCTGTCATAACAGTCTGGACGTCTGCAAAGTCAAGGTTAATAAGAGAAGGAACATTGATCAGGTCTGTGATACCCTGAATACCCTGTTGTAACACTTCATCTGCTTTCTTAAGCGCCTCAGGCATGGTAGTGCGTCTGTCAACAACCTCAAGAAGTTTATCATTCGGAATGACGATCAACGTATCTACGCTCTCTTTTAATTTCTCAATTCCTGAAAGAGCATTATTCATACGAGTCTTGGATTCAAAACGGAATGGCTTTGTCACTACACCAACGGTAAGTGCACCTAAGTCTTTTGCAATACGTGCAACAACCGGTGTCGCTCCGGTTCCTGTTCCGCCGCCCATGCCACATGTTACGAATACCATGTCTGCACCTTTCAGTGCTGCTGAAATCTCTTCTGAACTTTCTTCAGCGGCTTTTTCTCCAATCTCCGGTCTGGCGCCGGCGCCAAGACCTTTTGTGATCTTATCACCGATCTGTAAAAGTGTAGGTGCTTTACTAAGTTGAAGTGCCTGCTTATCTGTATTAATTGCTATAAATTCCACACCGGCAATCTGCTCATCGATCATTCGGTTCACGGCATTATTTCCGCCTCCGCCGACTCCTACAACAATTATTTTTGCCGCCGCTTCTGATTCGTTTGTCTTAATCTCTAGCAAGGGTTTGTCCTCCTTTGTTACCTTATTATATATTTCATACATCCCATGTATCGATAGTGTATAAAACTATACTTTGCCATATATACTATATAATATAGAGTTTTGTCCAAAATATCAATAGAATTTGACAATTTTTCTTAATTTTCTTCTGGAAATTCTCCAATACTAAAAGCGATACTCTCCCTGTCCTCTGAATAGTTCTCCAGGTGCAGTGTTCCTTCCTTGTCTCCCAGTTTTTCAATAATCGGAGAAATCTGTGATATCTTCTCTGAAGTCACGCTATTTCCAAGATTTACACATATCTGTCCGATATAGATATAGACTCTGTTGTCTTTACACACAATTTTATCCGCAGCCATATCATACTTTTTCAGTTCCTGGGAAGCCTTCAAAATCTCCTCAAATATCTTCTTATTTTCCGTCTGGATCGGTTTATACAGTTCTATGCCCTCCACATCGATCCCTTCCACACACGGAACGCCTTCTATATAAGCCACATCCTTCTTCACGATCAATCCATCTTTATCAAAATATGCATACTGGTTATCATCAGAATACAGGTATCCCACGATCGGTTTTTCCTTTACTTCCACCCTGAGTACCCACGGCAATTTCATTCCTACTTTCATCTCATCCAGGCACGGGATCCGCTCCCCATATCCCAAAGCGTACTTCACACAGATATAAAGTGTGTTCACAGAATACTTATCATTTTGAACCGCTTCCATGATCTCACGATTCTTGCAATAAGTATTCCCCTTAATCTCGATCCGCTGCACATAAAAAAGGATGACCATTGACAGTGCAATAATTAAAATGCCAAAAAGCAATACGGTAAATGCATACAACTTATGCCCCTTCTTTTTTCTCCTTCGTTTTCTTGGGCGCTCCTCTTCCCATTCATCTATGTAATACTCTCTTGCCATTTAGATTCCTCCCCGCGCTCATCTCGTGAACCTTTGGTTCCCTCGATGTTCATTGTATCATTTTTGATACGCTTAGCACAAGTCCCATTTCGATCAGGAGGAATACAACGGACGTGCCTCCGTAACTGACGAAGGGCAGGGTGATCCCTGTGTTGGGAATGGTGTTGGTCACTACTGCGATATTTAAGATCACCTGAATCATAATGTGTGCCATGGCTCCCGTAGCGATCAGCGCTCCGAACAGGTCTTTTGCATGGGTGGCAATCACAAAAAAGCGCCAGATCAATATGAGAAACAACAAAATAATAAAACCCGCACCAAACAATCCCAGTTCTTCACATACGATGGAAAATATCATATCATTCTGCGCCTCCGGCACAAACCCCAACTTCTGCACACTCTGCCCAAGTCCCCGCCCGAAAAGTCCGCCGGAGCCAATGGCATACAGCCCCTGCAAGGTCTGATACCCTTTTTCAAAGTTTTCCGGGTTCCTCCAGATCTCCAGTCGTTCCAGACGGTAACTTTCAAGAGCAAGGAAGATCATCATAAATCCTACGCCCAATCCTCCCATCACAATAAACTGCCCATACCTGGGGCTGGCTACGAATACAAGCGCTGCGGCAATTCCAAGAATGATGATGGCTGTGCTTAAGTTACTGGCTCCCACCAGCCCTACGACAGGCAGGACAGACGCCATGATCTTTACCAGTGTCCGCATCTTGCTGATATTTTTCACATTGTTCGTCACCATGACGGCAAGAAATAAGATGACCGCCACTTTGGCAAATTCTGAAGGCTGAAAAGAAAGAGGGCCCAAAGACAGCCATCTTTTGGACCCATTGTATTCTTCCCCCACAAATATCACTGCAAGAGATAAGAGAATTGCTATCAGATAACCCAGGTACGCCATGTTCCTCCACAGATGATAATCCATCTCTGCCACAAAAAACATACACGCGATCCCAAGGCTGGTAGCAAATACCTGTTTTTTCAAATAGTAAAACGCATCGTGGAATTTATTTTCCCCGTTATAAGCACTGGTGCTGTAGAGAAGCACAAGCCCCATGACGATCAGCAGTGCCAGCGCCGCAAGAAGGGTGTAATCATACCTTCCTTTTTTATGTTGACTCAATTGTCATGCACTCCTTATAAGGAATTTACAATCTCTTTAAATTTATCCCCACGTACTTCATAATTTTTAAACATGCCCCAGCTTGCACATGCCGGTGACAGGAGAACTGCATCCCCCGGCCTGGCAGCTTCTGCGGCCATATATACTGCTTCCTCAAATGTATCTGCATATACATAATCTTTGAATCCACATTTTTCTGCATCGGCAGCGATCTTCTCTCTTGTTGCTCCGAGAAGAATCAGTTTCTTCACTTTACCGTCAAAATTCTCAATCCACTCCGTATAGACAGAACCCTTGTCATATCCGCCGCCGATCAGAACCGTTTTGCGGTTCATCGCCTGGATCCCTTTGATCGCGGCGTCAGGATTCGTTCCTTTCGAATCGTTGTAGTATGCCACACCGTTCTTCTCAGTCACATACTCGATCCTGTGCGCCACACCACTAAAATTCAGAACCGTCTCGCGTATGATATCCATTGGCACACCATACACCGCAGCCATACAGACTGCCGCCATCACATTCTCATAATTATGCATTCCAAGAATCTTAAGTTCCGACACATTACATACCTTCACTTTTTCCGGATTCTTATAGATGATATCGCCATGGTCAAGATAGATTCCTCTATCCAGTATACGCTGACTGCTGAAATATAGAACCTGACACTTCAGATTCTCTGCAAACTTCCGCATGATCTCTTCTTCATAATTTAGGATACAGTAATCATCTTCTGTCTGATTGCAGGCAATATTTTCTTTTGCGGCGATATATGCCTCCATCGTATGATGACGGTCCAGATGATCCGGCGTATAATTAAGGATCGCACTCACATTCGGCCGGAATGTTACAATACTTTCCAGTTGGAAACTGCTCATCTCTGCAACTGCAATGGAGTGTTCTGTCATCTCTTCTGCCGCGATCGTATAAGGGTTCCCAATATTTCCTACGATAAATACATCGTCTCCCCGATAATTCTTCATGATCTCGCCAAGGAGTGTTGTTGTCGTTGTCTTTCCATTGGTTCCTGTAATAGCAAGCACATCTCCCTTTCCGTATGCATAAGCAAGTTCCACTTCGCCGATCACAGGAATGCCACGTTCTCTCATCTTGCAGATGATCTCCAGATCCGTCGGAACCCCCGGACTTAATACAACCAGTTCCAGTTCTTCCAAAAGTTCCTCCGGGAACTTCCCGGCAATGATCTCTGCCTTCACTTTGCCGCCCATTTTTTCTTTTAATTCTTCTATATCAAGTTTCTCATTTCCATCATAAAGGATCACTTTTGCTTCCTGTTTCTCCAAAAGTTTCACCGCACCTATGCCACTGATCCCGGTACCAAAGACCAGAACTTTCTTTCCTGCAACTTCCATCATATCCTCCTGTCTTCTTTCTGCACCTACATTGCCATCAGCGCGATCAGACACAGAATGGTTGTCACGATAGAAAATACTGCAACAACTCTCGTCTCTGACCAGCCACATAACTCAAAATGATGATGGATCGGCGCCATCTTAAAGATCCGCTTGCCACCTGTCTTCTTAAAATAAGTAACCTGTATCATGACAGACAACACTTCTACTAAGTAAATCAGCCCCACGATCAGGATAAAGAGCGGCATCTGGAGCATATACGCCGTGGACGCCACAAACCCACCAAGGGCAAGAGACCCTGTATCTCCCATAAATACACTGGCAGGATACACATTAAACAGAAGGAATCCCAGGAGCGCCCCTACGACTGCACAGGTTACCGGCTCGATCCCGCTCTTTGTCCCGATCGCCACTACGGTAAAAAATGTTGCCACAAGTACCGTTACACTGGATGCAAGGCCATCAAGACCATCTGTAAAATTCGTTCCATTTACCGTTCCGATCACTACAAAAAACATAAGCGGAATCGCAAGCCATCCGATATCCAGATATTTTCCTCCAGTGAACGGGATCAGCATTGCCAGCGACACATCTGTAAACTTCACAAGGTAAAATGCAAACACAGCCGTTACTACAATCTGAAGAGCCATCTTCTGCTTCGGAAATAATCCATCCGAACGCTTTAACACGACCTTCAGATAATCATCCAAAAATCCAATAAGACCAAATCCCAATGTCACAAAGAGGATCGGGATGATCTTAGGATACCCTTTCACGTAAAACACAGAAGTGATCACCACACTTAAGAGGATGATGACTCCTCCCATTGTCGGCGTTCCTGCCTTCTTGAGATGTGACTGGACGCCCTCTTCTCTCTCCGTCTGCCCCATCTTCAGTTTTCTTAAAACCGGGATGATGACCGGTCCCATGATCACGCTCAGGGCAAATGCGATGATGACCGGTACAAATACTGTATAGTTCATAATACACCTCTTTATTTCTTTTGTTATCTTTCCTCTGACCCACCATAGTATACTTCATTTTTCAGTCTTTTTCAATGCCAAGATAGAGGAATATATTGTCGAATATATTTCCCATGACCGGAGCCGCGATCGTTCCTCCATAATAGATTCCCTGAGGATTGTAAATGACACACATTCCCAGAACCTCCGGGTCATCTGCCGGAGCAAATCCTATGAAAGATGAGATATATTTGTTCGCACTTCGGGGCAGCGTCTGGGACGTTGCCGTCTTGCCGCCGATATGGTACCCTTCCACATAAGCATTCTTCCCGGATCCTTCTTCTACCACACTTTCCAATAACATCTGCATTGTCTCGGACGTTTCTTCCGACACTATTCGACATTTATCGTCATAAGAAAATTCCTTTACCTCTTCTCCATCTGCATCAAATACCCGAACCCCCAAATGCGGCGTCACCCGTACGCCTCCATTCACCAGGGAACTGAATGTAGCCGCCATCTGTATGGGAGTCACCTGAAAGGACTGCCCGAAACTGATCGTAGCAAGTTCCACCTGCCCGATATCCTCCTGCTTATGCATGATAGTGGACGCTTCTCCCGGAAGGTCTACGCCTGTCGTGCCAAGCAGCCCAAACTGTTCAAAATAATGGCAGAACCTTTCTGCTCCAAGTCTTAAGCCAATCTCAATAAATACAGGATTACAGGAATTTTGTATGCCTTGTACAAAGGTTTCTGCCCCATGGCCTCCCACCTTATGACACCGGATCTTGCGGTCTTCTACCATGCGGTACCCGGGACAGTGAAACTGATCCTCCAGAGAGACCACTCCTTCCTCCAGGCAGGCGGACGCAGTGATGACCTTGAATGTAGAACCCGGCTCATACGTATCGTTGATACACCCATTTCTCCACATCTGGTTCAAAGCATCCTGTTTTTCCTCTTCAGACAATGCCGATGTATCTTCTCCCGTGTTCAGGGTAAAGGGTTCGTTCAGATTAAATTCCGGCACATTTACCATTGCCAGTATCTCTCCATTCTTAGGATTCATAAGAAGGATCGCAACCTTATCCGCCTGTTTTTCCTCCATGACTTTCTCTGCCATCTGCTGTGCATACATCTGAATATTATAGTCAAGACTGATCTGCAATGTATTTCCTGCGACCGGTTCCACACGGTCTTCTGCCACTGCGTCAAGTTCCACTCCTCTGGCATCTGTGGTCGTCAGGATCGTTCCATTTGTTCCTTTCAGGTAATCCTCATATTTTACTTCCAGTCCAACAATGCCCTGATTATCACCACCCGTAAATCCAAGCACTTTAGATGCCAGTTCATTGTATGGATAATATCGCCTGAAGTCTTCGTCCACTTTCACGCCTTCCAGTTCCATGTTGCGGATCTTATCCCCTGTTTCCTTCTCCACATTGGTCTTGATCCGTTCCATGGAAGACACCTTCTCCACACGCTCCCGAACTTCTGCCTCATCCATCGCAAGCGTCTGAGAAAGTGCCTGAATGACCCTTTCTGGATCTTTCACCTGACTGTGTATCACGGAAATGGTACAGACGGTCTTGTTCGTGGCAAGAACGGTGCCGTTTGCATCGATGATCTCTCCTCTTGCCGCCTTGATCTCCCGCTCCCTTTCATGGAGGTCTTCCGCTTTCTTCTGATAATATTCTGCATCAAAGATCATCAGATAGACAAGTCTTCCGATAAGCCCTGCAATAATAAGAACTGCACTTACAAACACCACCAACATCTTTTTCTTATTATATGTTTTATTCTTTGTCAAAACAAAAACCCCAAAAAAGTCTTTTCTATAACTTATTAAGACTTCTCCGGGGTTATTCTTTTATTTATCATTGTCTGTGAGCATGCTGCCGCCCTTACTCGGCAGGCGCAGCCTTCTCAATTCCCATATATGGAAGGATCTCTTCCATAATATCTGCCGCCAGTTCAGAAGAATA
>CAYOSJ010000058.1:0-2937 GCA_964406595.1 uncultured Dorea sp. | reverse complement strand
TTACAGGAATTCTCCACAGACGCTTTCAGGCTCTGCGTTCCATGGCCATCCTCATTATTACATTTGATAAAATAATCGCCTTTCTGAAGTCCGCCGCCACAGGTATAAGATTCATCTCCATTTAAAATCCCAAGTTCCAATCCCGCTGCCACAGTAAAGGGCTTAAAAGTAGAACCCGGCTCATACGTGTCTGTAACACAGAAGTTATTCCACAGTGAATTCAGTTTCTCTAACTTCTCTTCATCACTCATTTCTTCCAGTTCTTCTTCGGTATAATATGCACTTAAATCTCTTGGATTATTCAGATCATAATTCGGATAGGAAGCCTCCGCCAGTATCTCCCCATTCTGAGGATTCATTACGATCACTGCCGTGTTCTTACTTCCTTCCCCTTCCCATGCACTGTCTTTGTGCTCCTCATTAAATGCGAGAATATGTTTCTCTACTGCATTTTGTATCTGCAGATCAATGGTAGACACAACTGTACTGCCGTTTTCCGGCTCTTTTACCATCCTGGCATAAGTGGCATCTTCATCCTGATAGCCGTACTCTCTTCCGTCTGTTCCATTTAACACGGAATTATAATAGGACTCGATCCCATTATTTCCCACATTTCCGTCAACGGTAAATCCCAGCACATCGCTTGCCAGAGTATTATACGGATAAGTACGGACATAATCCTCTTCCAGCCACACACCTCTCAGATACGGATACTTCTCATTATCTTCATTTATTTTTCCAAATTTTTTGGCAGTGGCATAGTCAATTCCTTTTTTCAGCACAATGTATCTGCTGTCCTTCTCTTTCTTGAGTATCTTCTTCACATCTTTCGATTTCAGTTCAAAACATTCATTCAACACATCTAATGTTTCGTCCACTGACTTCTCTTTTCTTTCTTCACCCAACTCATCATCTAAAAGGACCTTCGCATCTAAAATAACATTATACACACGGGTACTGGTGGCAAGTTTCGTACCGTTACGATCCACAATATCCCCTCGCTTAAAGGGAATCAAACGATTCCCATATTGCTGCTGATCCAGTACGATCTTGGAATATTTATCCCCGTTTGATGCATTGATATACGTAATTCTCCCCACCAGGATAGTAAAAGCTAGTACAATCCCTATAAAGACCATGACTAGCTTTTTCTGCATTAATTTTGTAAATTTTCTTTGGAATCCTGTTCTGACTCTTTTCTTCATATACTACACCTAATCTATATGTTTGTCCGAGCGCGCAAGCACACCGTCTTTTGGTATATTCTCATACTGCTTCACATAGCCTGTGGATGGACTGTCATACTCTACCACCTGGTCTTCCGAAGCATATACCATGCCAAGACTTTCCTGTGCCGTCTCACGGACCTCATCCAGATTCACTGTATCCATAATGGAGTTGTATCTGGTTCTATTCTCTTCTTTCATGTCTGCCAGTTCTTCCTGCAAAGCCGCAATATGATCGGAACGACTTGTAAGCCTGGACTGAAGCTGTACATAATTTACGCACACGATAAGCCCAAGGATTGCTGCGACTGCAAGAAACATGACATAGCCGGAGTTCATATCAAATGCTACACGGCGGTTTTTCCTGACCTGCCGGCTTACTGCTCTTCTTTCAGGCTCTCTTACGCGTCTTTCAGGCTCGTATGCCGGCTTTGTTACGACATTCCCGTATACATACATCTGCTCTGCTCTTCTGTTATAGGATTGTCTTCTTGTATATGCAGTCTGTCTTGTCGGCATTTTCCGTCACCCCTTTACTGATCATTACCTGTCTCCGCGTTCAAAAATACGCAATTTCGCGCTTTTTGAACGGCTATTCCTCTCCTGTTCTTCTTCACTCGGCAGGATAGGCTTCTTCGTTACAACACTCCCCTTTGAAACGTTTCCACACACGCATACCGGAAAGTCCGGTGGACAGGTACATGGATTCTCATTCTTTCTGAAAGCGCTCTTTACGATACGGTCTTCCAGAGAATGGAACGTAATGATACACAGTCTTCCTCCCGGATTTAACAATTCGATCATATCGTCCAGTGAACTCTTAAGAACCTCCAGTTCCCGGTTCAATTCGATACGGATCGCCTGGAACGTCCTCTTCGCAGGATGTCCCGTCTTTTTTTGAAACTTCATTGGAATGGCGCCTTTTATGATCTCCGACAGTCTCCCCGTTGTCTCGATCGGCGCCTTACCGCGTTCCGCTACGATATGCCTGGCGATATTCTTAGCGAACTTATCCTCTCCGTAGTCACGGATCACGCGGTATAGTTCCATCTCACTGTAATCATTGACGATGTCTCTGGCTGTCATCATCTGACGTCTATCCATCCGCATATCCAGAGGTGCATCTTCGCGATAGGAGAATCCTCGTTCTGCCGTATCTAACTGGTAAGATGATACACCCAGATCAAGCACGATCCCATCGACCTTGTCAATGCCTAATTTATGGAGCTGCGACTTCATATCACAATAGTTGCTCCTCACTATCGTGACTTTCTCCCCGAAGTCTTTTAATCGGATGCCTGCAGCCTCGATGGCTGCTGCGTCCTGGTCTATTCCTACAATACTCCCCTTGTCACTGAGACGCTTACACACTTCATAAGCATGTCCGCCTCCGCCGAGCGTCCCATCTACGTAGATGCCGTCCGGCTTAATGTTCAAACCATTTATGGTTTCCTCAAGCAATACTGACTTGTGTGCAAATTCCATATCTTCTCCCTCTAGATACTGAATCCGCTTGCTTCCATATCAGATGCAATATCTTCAATGTTGAGTTCCACTTCAGCATTCTTTTCATCCCATCTTGCCTTGTCCCAGATCTCGGCACGCTTCCCCATACCGATGAATACGACCTCCTTATCCAGATGTGCGAATTCTCTCAGGACAGATGGGATCAGTGTTCTTCCTTGCTTATCAAGGTCTCCGTCTGTTGCGC
>CAYOSJ010000057.1:12001-15292 GCA_964406595.1 uncultured Dorea sp. | reverse complement strand
AGAAAAGCGCGCAGGCTCTCTGACCCGTTCATAGTTCCACCACCTTCTTTATGTCGCATCTCTTCGCCATATATTCCGACACGTCTACTGCTCCGTATACTGGCCGTTTAAAATGCTCCCTCGCCTTATCTGATACCGGTCCTTCTTCCAACTTCTCATAATGCTTGTCCTGGTCGATCTTCGTTTGGCGGTTGCCTTTATACACATCTATCACTCCCTTCGTTTGTTTTGTATCTTTTCTATGCCGCTGCCCCATACATCCTGAACGCTCCGATCACCTGGTCCGGAGTTGTGGCAGCGTAATGTTTGTTGAGTGTCCTTGCATCTCCATTCTTGTGTCCAAGATAGAATGCGATTAGTTCCCTTGGACACCCTCTCTTCGCCATATTAGTCGCTGTTGTCTTCCGGAAGAGGTGCGGATACACCCGCCTTGGTAACCCTGATCTCTTGGCTACTGCCTTAATCGCACTCTCTATCCCGGCTTTTGACAGTCTCTTGTGATCACATTTACCGGATACAAACAGCGCCGGATCCATATCGCTCCTACTGTCGATATACTTCCTCAGATGGTACTTTGCAGCGTCATCCAAACACACCGTTCTCCATGTCCTGTTCTTCTGGCCGTAAATCATAAGTTCTCCGGTGTGCCAGTTAATGTCCTTCACATTCACGGACACACATTCTGACACCCTCACTGCTGTGCTCCGTAGAAATTCTATCAATGCCCTGTCTCTTAAACTCTCCCGGTATTCTTCCATCTTTGTAATCTTATTCCTCACTTTTACCTTGCAGGCATCTCTCAGGGCTTCCATCTCGGTGTCGGTAAGGTGGTCTATCGGCTTGTCCATCTCTCTGTATGGTTCCACGCTGTCCACCGGATTGTCTGATCTGAGATGGCTCTTTCTCATCCAAGTGAAGAACGCGCTCAAGTTCCGGCGCTCGTTGTTGACCGTGCTTGCCTGATTTCCTTTTCTTGCATAAGCCTGGAGATAAAATTCTACATCCATATCTGATACATCCAGCAAGGACTTTTGAACAAAGCCTATGAAATTTCGGATCGTCAGCATATAATACTCCACAGTCTTTGCGCTCAGTTTCGGCGCCTTCTTAGTCATGTACAGTTTGATGATATTTTGGTTCGTATCGTCTACCGTTGCTGGCAATGCCTCACTCTCTGTAACCTCCACCCGGAACAACGCCTGCACTATGACCTGATTAAGGATCTCCATCATGGCTGCATTTAGGAACGGCTCCATACCTGTTAATATAGCATCTCTTACAATTTCTTTCTGTGTACACATAACAATCCTCCTTGCCTCCTAAGGACCGTTATGTTATAATGCCCTCAGGTGAAAAGCAGTGGACGGTCCGCCAAGACTAGAAGTCCGCTGCTGTTTTTTAGTTACGCATACTCACCCATTACCAACGTATTCTTAATAATGATCAACATCGATTCCAAGACATTCTTCTAAAACTCTTTTCAGTGAATCTCTTGCGCATTCAATCTTATAATATTCACTCGTTTCTTCTAAATCATCATTCCACATATCAGATACTAAGTTATTTAGAATCCCATACGTCTGAATCAAATGATCTTTTTCAAAATCTACCATTTCTATGTTTACATGTATATCTGCGCTTACATAACTCATTTTACTCCTCCAAAATCTTAACTTCTTGCTGATCATCTGCATCTGGTCCCTCTCCATACTGTTCTGCACAAACTTTACTATCTGGAAACAGAAACATACATGCTCCTTCCGTTATACTGCATCCATAGCCATGCCATTCATCCGTGTAATAAGCTGCTTTACATTTTCCCGCTGCCATCATCTTATCCTCCTAAATATCAGTTTACTTTATCAGTTCTTCCGGAAACTCCTGTATCAAAGGTTTACCCCATATTTCCGAAAGACTTGATTTCATGAATAACGGTATTTCATACTTCCTGCATTCCGTTAGCAAGTTCTCTATCCATTTTCTATCCGGCACAACTTTATCTTTCCTCTGTCCTGTTTCGGCACCTACAATCACCCATTCCGGCTTCTGAGCATCTTTGTCCATCTGTCCTAAATCTTCAAGCATAGGTTCTACTGACAGAAACCAGTGGGACTTCTTTCCTGTGAACCACGTATATCTGTCCGACAACTTTGTTACGCTACTTCCAAACCAGAAATTATCCGCCCACGATAACTCTTTTTCAGTTTCCAGTTCTATATACCTGTCAGGATTCTTTGTTAAAAACAGATAATTATGTTGCGGCGCTTTCTTGCAAGCATCAAATACTTCCTTGATCCAACTATCCGGCACCCAATCTCCGAACAAATCAGCCATAGAACAGACAAATATGTTTCTGCCTTTCTTGCTTATATAGTCGTTCAACCTGTATTTGTGGAATGTGGGTTCAAATCCAAATGGATATGGAACTTTTCTTCCATCATCTAGTAAATCCACCTGATAACGAAGAACATGATTTCCCGCTCCACTTCCCTTGCAATCATTAACCCACGTTCTCTGCAATTCCGCCGGAGCATCTAAAGTTTCTCCCTCGTATGAAAATCTCTTTGCAATCCTTCTCGCATAGCAGTATTCGCACCCATGCAGACATCCGGTAACCGGATTCCATGTTGAATCACACCAGTCTATTTTTGTTTTATCCATAATCTTCATTATCCTCCATTAATTTTCCTTGATATAATACATATTTTTCTTTTCATCCACCCACCCTATTTTTTGAAAGGAGTGTGTACACATGAAAGAAAAATCATCATTTACAGCCAAGGATCAGATGGATTACACCCAAAGCAAGGATGCTTATGACGGAAATCGTGAATCTTCAAGTTATCAAGATTATCCGTCTCTGGATAAAAAGATTTCAGAGAAGAGCAAGTCACCTGACCGATAGGCTGCGTATTCTATCCGTTTATTCAATATGTTTTTTGTAAAGGCTCTCTTTGAGGGCTTTTATTTTACAAATCTGCTTACCGAACATTCACCATAAAATCATGTCATACCATTTTTTTAATTGATAGGGTTAGCGCTTAATCATCTACAATCTTTTTAATCACAGTTTCCGTTCCACCAGCATTCATCATCTGAAACTGTTTCTATTCTTAAATTTTTATGTCCTTTCATAACTCTCTTTTCGTTTTCCGTAGGATTGTTTAAAATTCTATCCAATATTTCTTCTGCATGTTCATAAGACGTTCCGCATGTAAAAACTAGACAATCGTTAAATTCTTTTGTATCGCCTACAATTATGTATTCCATTCAATCAACCTCACATAAAAT
>CAYOSJ010000057.1:0-11991 GCA_964406595.1 uncultured Dorea sp. | reverse complement strand
TAAAATCAAACAGTGTCGGTGTTTCCTTTTCAACTTCCGCTTCCTTCAGATAACCAACTCCATCCCGGAAGTAGTCTGGATTCAGTTCACATCCATAGCCACATCGGTTCATCTTTACCGCTGTCATTGGTACAGTCATCAAGCCTCCAAATGGATCATATACCATATCACCTTCGTTACTGTATCGGTTAATGATTCTTTCCACGATATCTAATTGGAGTGGACATACGTGCATCTGCGCCCTCCTCCTGCTCTGCGTTGTGTTCAGCGTCCTCATACGGTTTATGTCGTCCCAGACTTCCAGATCGTTCCAACTCCCCGGTGCTACTACCATAAAGATAGCCGGAAGTTTCCCATTTTCATCTAATCTTTTGGCAAGTTCAACGTGCTCTTTGTAGTCATACACATTCTCCCTGCTAAACCATCTGTAAACCCTTTGAAGATTGTCAACAGATATGCTCTCTAATTCTTCTTTGGATATCAGTCTATCACCGCTGCTTCTCCAATATCCATGCGCGTCAATCTGCCATTGTGCCCGCGTGTACTCTTCTTTGCTCTTTTTCACTGGCTCATCTGCGTAGGCAGTTGAGCGGTCCGTTGGAAGTTTCCGGAAGAGTAGGATATACTCAGGACATCCAACACCCATCTTGGAACCGTCTTTGCACTGCTCGGACCATCCGAGGCGGTATGTCTGATTATTTTCCCTTACCACGTCCGTCACAACCGTGATCATGCCGAAATACTGAAACCCATGCTTCATATAATGGCTGATACATAATGCGTGAAAAGGCTCAATAGTTGGCATACCTGTTCCCGTTGCATTCCCGAATAACACCCTGTCTTTCACGTGAATGGCTGCTACCCTTCCCGGTTTCAGCACTCGCAATAATTCAGGCGTCAGATAGTCCATCTGCTCGAAGAACCGTTCTGTATTTTTGTTATGTCCGAAATCATTGTAGTTTGCACTGTATTCATAATGATTTCCAAAGGGGATTGACGTATGTATCAATCCTACGCTGTCATTTTCCATTCTTCTGGTTTCCTCTACACAGTCATCATGCACCGCCGTATAGTGTTTTCCTTCTACTTTCACTGTGTCCACTCCCATCTTTCTTTTCAACCGTTCTTCCTTTCCTGCTGAAGACAGCCCATATTTCTTTACGATTTCTATCATCTTCTCTACCATGTGGTCATGATTCTTCCACTTTTCTATCAATGCTTCTTTTATCTGACGCTCATTCTCCATGTAGATGATATCGATCACAACCGGCTTGTCCTGTAAAAATCGGTAGCACCTGTGTACCGCCTGGATAAAATCGTTAAATTCATAATCGATACCGATGAAAATCTCCCTGTGGCAGTGCTTCTGAAAGTTACAGCCGGATCCAGACAATGATTTCTTTGTTGCGAAAAGCCTGATCTTCCCTTCTGAAAAATCTATCACCCGTTTTTCCCGTACTTCGTAATCCTGCGATCCATAAATATCCACTGCTTCCGGCAAAGCCTTTTTTATAGCGTGCCGTTCTGCCTCCTGATCGTGCCACAATACAAAATGATCGTCTGGTGATGCTTCTACGATCTCTTTCATCTTTGCAACACGCACATCGATGCTATTTCGCTTCACTTCTGCCGCCTGCTTCAGCCCTGCGGCTGCATCTGTGAAAAGTGTCATCTGCCCGTCTTTTTCCATGGAATCTCCATAATGTGCTGCGATCTCATGCCAACGTACTTCCATTGATGGTAGTTCATATCCATCATCTGAGTAATCTGCATTCAGATCAGATGGCTTTGTGATAAACAGCGCCCAACTGCTCACCCATAGCCAAAACTCATCTTCCATATTGGGATAAAGTGTTAAATTGTTCGCTTTCGTGCTGTCTCTCTGAAAAAATCTTGTCAACGCCTGTCCGGTATCCATGACTTCCAGATACCCGGCATAATGGATCAACTCCTTATAACGGTTCGGGGATGGCGTGGCAGTGGCTACCAGTTTATATGGCACGTCCTTAAATTTATCTAAAAACGTCTGGTAAGTCTTGCTTCCGAATGACCGGAGCACGCTCGCTTCATCCAATGATGTTGCCACAAAATAATCCGGCCGGATATCTCCGTCCCTGACCCGTTCATAATTCGTAAGCACAATCTGGCTTCTGCAGGCTTCTACCTCAGCCATTGTCCTGCAATATTCCGGTCTTTCGTATCCAAGAAGTTTCACGGCATCCCGTGTAAATTCCTGTTTTACTCCAAGCGGAAGAACGATCAACGCCCGGCCGCCTTCATGCTCTGCGACCTGATGGCAGAACTCTATCTCCTGCACGGTCTTTCCAAGCCCGAAAGACTCAAACAATGCCCTTCTCCCTCCTCGGAGCGCCCACCTTACTGCATCTTTCTGATGAGGCTTTAACGCTTTATTGATCCTGTCAATCTGGCAATCAAAACCGCTATCTTGCGCGATCTCTATCTTTGTTCTTAAAAATTCTAAATAATCCATCTTTCTGAAAGGAACCGACATGTCTTTACTCTGGCCAGAGTCCCGACTCCTTTCTACCATTTTGTTGAAGTCAACAAAATGCTTTTTCTAAAAATCAAATACTACGTTTGGCGCCTGTACAAAATCAACGCCGCATTCTTCTTTCCTGTCCACCTCAATCCGGCGGATCGCTTTTTGGATATCATAGTTTTTTTCTTTCACATACACATATCCGTCCGGTGCATACAGGCTTTTTACTTTTCCGTTTATCCTGTCAAGGATCGATTGATAAGACATATAATTTTCCCTTCCGGCTTCCCTGGCTGACCGGTAAAAGTCTACGATCTCACCACTGCTGTCTATCTTCACGACAGCGCATTCGCAATCATTTTTCCTTCCAGTAAGTTTTCCAAGTTTTTCCCTTGTGGTGGTACCGATGTTGCATAACTCGTCATCCGTAATGCAGCCATTCTTGTGGTATGCTATGTATCCATCTCTCAATTCCCCTAAAAATGTCCGCTGCATAAGTTTCATAACGACCTGCTCCTTGCAGTTTAACTTGATGACTCTCCTGCCGTTGGACTTTTTGATATATGGATGCAGTTCTTTATACCGTCCATTTTTTAGGGCACGTCTGATATTTCCGTAATAGTTGATCTGGTACTTTCCGTCATATCCGGGAATGTCATACCACGCTTCAATAGAGATCTGATTTATCCTCATATCCTGTCACCTTCCGGTTCCTCATATTCAACCACATACTCCTTCTTTTCCTTCGTATTGCCCGGTATCGGCTTGTATTCTGATCTGAACCCGATACCCTGCTTTGATCAGAATACCGGCCAGCGTAAGCCTGTCTTCTTCGTTCAGTCCGGCACTGCCGCCCCGAATGCTTCTTATCACTGACATCTTTATCACCTCCTACTTCTCGATCAGTTTCTTTTCAAGATTATCCATATCATAAGAACGCCCTTCAAAGTTATTAAACTTCGTCCCTTTTCTCTCCTGTTTTTCCACCTGTTTACATTTCTGCTTTTCCTTCGACCTGTAAAAACTTTTCCACCCTGAAGCCGTTGCCTTTTTTACAATAGCGATCTGCTCCCCTATATCAGACGATATATTTAAAAGGTCATCCCTCAGAGCCTGTACCTGCTCCGGTAAGATCTCTCCGTAATTACTACTGCGGACAAGAAGATACAGTTGGAACTCTTTCTCAAGTTCCGGCGGAAATGCTATATATTCTCTATTATTTCCTTTACTTTCCTTTCGTGGAATATTTTCACCGCAATTACTGATTTCTGTAACAGAAATACCATTTTTTGTAACAAAAATATCTTTTTGGGGTGCATTTAATAAAGGCTTATCACTCTCTTCTTCAATAAGCCGGTATTTTTCAATTTGAGCCTTGCTCCTAACAGTCGCTAACGAATAGCGTTTCTGAATTCCAGCAGAGGTCAGCACAGACTGCAGCGAGAGGTCTTTATCGAAAAGTCCTATATCCGCACAATACTGGACAACTTGCAGCACAAGGTCTTTGTTCCGTATCCACTTGCTACCGACTGTCTTTTGTACAGTCAGGGAAAGTTGGTTCATTGGAATCTCAATATAATACCCTTTCCGGTATATCATTTTTAAGATCACATCAAAAATGACGATTCCTGCCGGTCCATACCGGTCTAACAAGTCGATAATCTTAAAATCCTCATAAAAATCTACATCACTTGAATGGTAAGAGAGTCCTGTTTTCCGCGGTCTTCCCGCCATGCTCTCACCTGCTCTCCATACCGTTATACTTTTCTACTGTAATATCAAGCCCTTCCATCGCAGAATAGGCTTTCTTTGCTTCCACAAGGACAACCTGTGTGTCGTCATGGTATGCCACGCCGTTCAGCGCATCTGCCACTACCTTAACGATATTATCAATGTCCGGTTTCTTAAGCGGAAGTTCCCGACCTTCTATCATGTCAGTTGTACGTTTCTTGCTGGCGCTCTTAGGCGGAAGAAATCTTGCTACAATACGCAAAGCAACAGGAATGCCACGTTCCAGATATGCTCCATTGCATGCATTCAGATACTGGTCCTTGATAAGGTTCTCATAAAGAACTGTCTTATCCGGCGTACTGGACTGCATTTTTCCGGTATACTTGTTCTGGTATGTACGCGCTCTCGCTTTTCCCTGTGGTTTGCCAGGAACATGAAATGTTACTGCTTTCATCTGCTTCTCCTTTCTCCCTATACCGGCAACCCATACTGATAGCCGGTATAGGAAAATACAAATCGTCTAGTTACGTGTGATACACAATATCCAAAAGGATTTTGCAGGCAGATTATGCAATGATAGTGATCTTGTTCTTCTCGACCTCATCACTCAGTTAAAATTCAAGATATTCCTTGATCTTCTTCATTGTCGCATTCTTCCAGAGTCCTCCATCGGCTTCCACCAGTTTGAACACTGGCCCTCTTTCGCTGTCTTTTATCCGGAATACATAATTACTTTCCGGCTGCTCAATTTCTGCAAACGTACGATATGGACGAAGCGCAACCGGATTCGGGACGATCACGTCTGCATTGTTTGCAATGCCGCTCTTGATCGTAGTCTTCTGGCTCACTCCATCATCATCATAATTCGCGGTCGTTCCTGCCTGAATGTTCCCAGAAACCATCTTGATCTTATTTAAATCATCTGTATCAAGGAAATTTGCCTGAAGTTCAATCAAAAAACGCTCCTGGTCGTAATAATGATCAAAGTCAAATTCATTTACAATGGCATTCGCAAGCATTAACGTTTCTCGATTTCTTTCATCGATCAGCCCTGACATCAATTCCACTCTGGTAGGACTGATCACATGCAAAATCATAGTATCACGCAGTTCTTCCGGTTTCCCTTTAATGTAGTCCACCAGTGCGGTCAGCGTATTTACTGAAAGTTTCTCTGCCATATGGAATCTGTGGTATCTCGTAAGGTGTTTGTCACAGTATGTATCTCCATTAATCGTTAATACCTTTGGATCCATACTTTCTTCTTTCAATCCCGCAATATACTGTAATGCTTCTTTAATCATAGTTATCCTTCCTCCTTATGCTTTCTTTCTCATATCGATCACGTTGTGCGGCTCCGGTGCCTCATCCAAAATCTCCCCGGTATCCGCGTCAAAAGTTGCCAGGTTCTGTTTTGGGTTTACTCCCGGGATATCCGTCACAGACATCTGGCCCGGGATCTGGTTCCCGATCTACACTGCGGCAACTTCCCCGGTAGTGAGGTCCTTACCCATCTGCAATGCCGTAACCGCGCCAAGCGCAGGCGCAAGCGTTGTCTTTGTCTGTACTCCTGCTGGAACAAGGTTGCGCTCCTGATTCGGTTTGAAACCAATCGTTACTGTAATTTTCCGGGCTGCAGTTGCCTCGGTGTTCGGATCTTGGATATTCTTTGTCACCTCCTCGATCGCACGGTTCACCTGCGCTGAAAATGCGCCATTTGCAAACGTTTCCAAATTAATGTGCTGCATAATAACTCCTCCTTATCTTTATTGGTCATAGAAATCTTCTTTGATATCCTTTTTCTCTTTCGCAGTATCAGAAACCTGTTTCTGGAACTAACTTTTGAATCTGCAGACGGTACTCTGTCCGTTCCGGAACTACATAAGATTTTTTCTGAACGCATTTCCTCTGTACAAGATAATCTCCAGTAATGACCTTTTCACGGTCACCGACCTTGCTTTTTATGGCACTGTCAACATTTGCATACTGATCGACATATTTCTTAAGTTCATATTTCTGCGAGATCAAGTCATTTAGTTCCCCATCAAGTTCCACATCCGGCTCTATACCCCTGTGCATGCCACAAATATGCGCCAATTTACATCCTTCACACATAGCGATATCTTCCACCGCATCCGGCTCTTTTTTATGTTCTATAGCCTTGTAAATGCGATCTGCTTTTTTTAAAAGTTCGTCCGCCATATCCCAGTCAAAATCCATTCGGATCATCTTTGTTTCACCTGTCAGTTTGTTTGTCAATGCAAAAAAGCCGTACAACTTACTAAAATGATACATATAGATTTGCAACTGCGCAGGGTATTGCCGGATATAATAATGCTTTGAGTGCAGGAAATCCTCTATGGTATTTAACTTCGAGAACTCAAATGGAGATATCCCTTTGACCTCTACCGGAATGAGTTCTCCGTTCTCGTCTTTAATTCTTAGATCCTCACGTCCTGTGATGAGAGGTTTCTCAATCTGGAAACTCCATTGCGTGGGCGTTATGACCTCATACCCTGCCTCTTTCAAATTGTTGATAGTATGCGCTTCGAGCGTATTCCCCAGGTCGAAAATATTTTGCAATCCAATATCATGAGGCATTTGCTCTTCCCACCTAGTGATCAACAGGTACAGATATCTCTCACATGGGTGTCCAATATTAGATGCCCTAAGATTTCGGCACGGATATACTTTTATCTTTTTCTGCTTTGCCTCCGCAATCCTTTCATTAATTTCCTGTGCCGTCACCCGATCCACCTCCTGAAGACGCCGCCTTTTGACAATCCATGCAATACATACGTCCATCAAATTTGCCCTGTGAATACGACGCTACTTTCTGACTAATCGGCGCACCGCATTTCTCACATTTCAAACTAGATTCAGACTTAGACGTTCCTCCCTTATTTCCTTCTTTAAATGTGTATCCATTTATCCTGTTTGTGTCCAAGCCGGCTTCATTAAGGGCTTTAACGTCGATTCCACGAAGACCGGGGATAATCCTCTTTATCCCATTGTTGATGCAATTTGTATACGCCGCCTGCCTCACGTTCCTCTCTGAAATCTCATCAACAGGCTTTCTTTTATCCGGCTTACCTCCGAAGAAATCATCCTTCATGCTGCGGCTTCCCTCACACTCAATAAACTGCCCGCGCATTTCAAATCTGCCTTTGTATGTAAAGGTCTTATATCCTTCTTCATCGCACTCAATCTTTGGATTTCCGATCTGCCAGCTAATGCCAAACAATCTGGCCACCTTTGTTGCACCGGATTCCTGTAAATAGGGCTTTCCTCCAATCAGAGTCCAGTCGTTCTCAGATGTGATTTTAAGAGCCGCAGACATGATCTTATTCATAGCAGCGATCATCTTGTCCGCTTTTTCCGCAAGGTACATGATGTTGTCAGCCGATGTATCAAGCAAGCCTGTATTTTGGCTTCCCGTGTCCATAATCTGCATAGGCTCTACAATGTCAATTGTTGTGCTATCCATTTCCTATTCCTCCATTCTTATCTTTCATCATACCACCACAAATCCCATTCCTTTTTCATCAGCCATCTTCCTGCCGGTCACAACTGCTTCTGCATAAGTGCTGAAACACCCATGAAGACTGTTATCTGAAAACCGGATGATCCAGTTCTGCTTTCCATTGTCATGACTGTCATAAATCCAATCACCGGAATAAAACCATTCGATTAATGTCTTTGAAAAATCTTCAATACTTTCGCTTCCCTGCATGATTTCCATAAACGTCTTTTTCTCCTCATCCGTTCCATGCAGGCACATGTCACTGGCATATCCAAACGCTTCCCGGTCCGGGATCCGCTTCCCTTTCCAAGACCGGATATCATAGCACGGGGCTTTTCCATACTAGGACACAAGGTTCAGTTCCTTATGGTACTCGCTTCCCGGCACATCCGGGAACCTATGTAACTCTTTTACAATCTCAAATTGTGCCTGTGCCATATCTATCCCTACTTTCACTTTTCTCCACTTGATTTTCCCTCCAACTTCTACTATAATTTAATTGATTAATTGTGTGAGCGCTTGACCTTGCCGGGTCGTGTAAGCGCTCTTTTTATACAATGTGCGTAATAATATCTTTGATCATTGCTATACCAGAATCTGCTTCCACGGTTACAATTTTCGTAGTATACGGAAACTTGGCATAAACCAACCCACGTGACCAACAGTATTCCAACTCTTGCAGATCACACAAACCCCTAGTTGCTTGCAACACTGGAAGTAGTAGATCGCAGATCTTCTGCTTGTCCTCTTCCATCTTTTCTCACCTCCTTAAATATCATCTACTGGCAGTTCCTGAACAACCCTGTACGCGCCTTTCAGATCCCTTAGGTGCATATATAATCCACCGACCTTGAGTTCAACATTGGAGTAATACTTCTCTGGCTTTTTGGTTCTTTTTGTGTTTATCAGGTTCTCCCTGACTACTTCATAGCAGTATACTGCCATCTTTTTCACCTCCAAGCATTACCGAAATAAAATACTGTAATGGACAGCGCATACGATCAGCATTCCTGCTACAAGGATCTCCAAAGACAACCCCAGTCTGTAGATCCACAATCTCAACCGTTCCGCCTCATTCTCTCTAACTCTGATATACCTGCGCGTCTGCCATGGCGTTTCCGGCTTTAATCTAATATTGTATGAAAAATAACTCACTATTTCCCTCCTTCCCGTCCAAAGGCTTGTCCCACCCTTTTACCGCCTAAGCGGTCTTATCCTCTTCGTACTCAAGCGTGTATGTAATCTTGGCTCTTTCCTGCTCTTCTAAAAGTGAAACCAATACATTGAACATTTTCCGAAAGTCCAGTTTTTCAAAAACATCCATATATGCCACCACACTCCTTACTTATCAATTAACTCTATGTGATAATGTTTGTACTTCTTACGTTGTCCATATCCTTGAATATAATTTCCCTGTTATGACAGTAATTCACTAAGCCAATGCGCTACCCGACAGCATCTTGGGTTCTATTCACCTTAAACAGCCAATCAGATCCATCCCCTGAACAGATTCCAAAATGTTCACCATTTCTGGAGAAATAATATTCGATTCCATAGAATTGCCTGATCGCCATTTTGTATATCTCCCACTGTACCTGACACTGTTCACAAGCCTTCCTGTATTTCTTATTGTCAGCGGTTCCAAACAAATACCTCCCCTGTTTCTCTAAGTATTCATCCCATGCTGTGACACATTCCACCATGCTTGCCCCTAATTCAGTTTTTAAAAATTTTTCTTTATTTAGTTTTCGCATCCCTCTCACTTTCCTTTCTTGTCTGGCAATCTTGGTCTCAAAAACTTATCTGTATTTACACCAAGCACACCACAAATTAAAGAATATTCATCAAAAGTTAATCTTCTTTCTCCATTCAAAGCGAGACTTAGTTTTGATTGTTCAATTCCTGTTTTTCTGGAAATGAATGCCTGAGTAATACCATTTTCTTCAAGATATTTTTTTATTTCCAAGTTTGTTTGCAATTCAACTCCCTCCTTTCACAATATTCTTGTGTTTATACGTACTATATCCCAATATTATTGTATTGTCAATGGGTTTTCTAAAATTATCTCAAGGTTTTTGTGATTAAAGATTTACTTTTTCTAAATTTTGTTGTACTATGCTTATATAAAAGAAACGAGGTGAAAATAAAATGACCTTTGGTGAAAAACTGAAAATAGCAAGAACCGAGGCTGGACTGAAACAAGCAGAACTGGCAAAACACTTAAATACAACCGGAAATACTATTAGTAATTGGGAAAACAATGTAAGTAAACCTGATTTAGACACACTTTCATATATTTGTGGTATTCTACATGTTAATGCTTCCTTTTTTCTTCAACCTGCATTACCAGAAGATGAAGTTTCTATATCAGAATTAAAACTTATAAAAAAATACCGTGGTCTTGATGATCACGGCAAAGAAATGGTTGATTTTACATTAAATAAAGAATGGGAACGCTCTGTTACTTCGGAAAAGCAGAATAAGATACTAGAACTTCCACTACACTTGCAAACCGAAGCCGCACATAATGACTTCGCTAACGATGCAGGGCAACAACAACTAATGAAAGAAGATTTAGACGAATTGTAGAGGTGATTAAGATGAACGCATACGAACAATTACTATCTTCATCTGATAAAGATATCATCATCATAGAAAAACAGTTCAAATCAAAGGCAAAAGGATTGTGCAAAGGAAACAAAATTGGAATAAGCGCAAATATTCCTACATCAACTGAAAAAACCTGCGTCCTCGCAGAAGAACTTGGACATCACTATACGTCCGTAGGAAATATCCTTGATATGTCCAATACTCAGAACCGGAAGCAGGAACGGCAGGCACGTCTATGGGCATATAACAAGTTGATCGGACTGAATGGAATAATTCAGGCTTATGAGGCTGGATGCCAAAATAGGCATGATGTAGCAGAATACCTGGAAGTGACAGAAGAATTTTTAGAAGAGTGCATATCCTGTTATCGCGAAAAATATGGAACATATACTACGCTGGATAATTATTATATTATGTTCATCCCCAGCCTGATGGTTGGAATGATAGATTTTTCAATGTAGGTACAAAGGAAAGAGAGGATTTTTATGAAGGTAATTATATGGATAATAATTATAGCGCTAATCGTATCACTGATAAGCGCAATCTGGCCACTTTTTTTGGTTCTCGCAATCTTATTCGTAATTTGGAAGCTATACGAAATATATTACTACAAGAGCCATGCATTTATGTCTGTAAAACAACGAATTGATTCATACATAAATGATTGTAATGAATTAAACAGGCATATAGAGAGTCTAAAAGATACAACTCTTATATCTAACAAGACTGATTATGGAGATGCATCATATAAAGATTCTAGTCAATGGAACTATAAAAGAAAACATTTGCAGAATCAAAGATATTCTCCAAATATCCACGACTGCTCTCGTACAATTTGTGATAACGCACGTAAAAAACCATTCGAGTATATTTGCAAATATTTTGGAATAAAAGCAACAGAAGAAACCTTAACGGATTTTGAAAGCATTTTAAATAATTTTGAAGCTGCGGAAGATGGAAAAAAACGCATACAGGCAGAAAAGAAAAAAATTATTGACAGTATTCAAAATGATATTCCTCCTCTCATTAAAAAGTTCAGTAGCAAAAAATTAGAGCAAAACCTTGGATTTGAGGAAATAGATATGAGTACTGCGTATTTCCCAAAATACATTTTTAAATACGTTAGTTCTGGAGGAAATGCTTCCACTCAATGCGAAGTTGTCATGGACATTGACAATTTAAACAAATTCGTTTTATTCCTATCCGAAAAAATTAAATTTAATAAAAGTGTTGCTGGTCAACGTGCTCTTATGACAAGCAAATTGCGCCAACATATTAAAGAACGTGATGGATTCACATGCAAACAATGTGGAGTATCAATCGAACAGGAGCCAAATCTTCTATTAGAAATAGATCATATACTTCCAGTTTCTAAAGGCGGTTTAACTACAGAAGATAATTTACAAACACTCTGCTGGCGTTGTAATCGTAAAAAAGGAAATAAAATATAAATAATTAAAAACCGCCCCGGTGCGCCAACACCGAGACGGACGGAATATCTCCGAAGATGATACTCCAAAAAAGGACAACTATATTGTATCATCTTCGGAACAGCCTTGCAAGAGAACGAAAGTTCGCTGGCTGTTATTTTTGTACCCTTTTTTACATACAGTTACAAAGGAGATGATAT